>BAXO01000079.1 GCA_001310555.1 Bacillus sp. JCM 19058 | reverse complement strand
TCGGCGTGCTTTTTTTGATCAAACCACGAACTCTGCCCGGATTAGTCAACCGATCCCTTTTAAATTGCTACCCTTTTCGGTGAGAAGAGGGCAAATACTTTCAGAATGAACGGAGTCTCTCATGCTCATACTAAAAAGGTCAATCATAAAGGAGGAATGACCTGTGTCTACGGAAAATCCGAATACGTCGGAGCAGCCCACTCAGCCTGAAGGACCTAGCAAAGACGAAAAAGGTTCAGGAATTATTGATAAAATTCAAGAACTTGGGCAGACCAACGTCCCAGATATGGGAGCGTCCAATATTCATTGCATGACGGTCATTGGACAAATTGAAGGACATATGCAGCTGCCGCCTCAAAACAAAACAACAAAATATGAGCACATCCTGCCACAATTGGTCGCAGTAGAGCAAAATGCAAAGGTTGAAGGCTTGCTCATCATCCTAAATACGGTCGGAGGTGACGTCGAGGCGGGCTTGGCAATTTCGGAAATGGTCGCTTCAATGTCAAAGCCTTCGGTGACGTTAGTATTGGGAGGCGGTCACTCCATTGGTGTCCCTATTGCCGTTGCAGCCAACTATAGCTTTATTGCCGAAACGGCCACGATGACGATTCATCCCGTTCGATTAACAGGCTTAGTCATTGGCGTACCGCAAACCTTCGAATACCTCGATAAAATGCAGGAGCGAGTCATTAAATTTGTGACGAAGCATTCTTCTATTAGCGAAGAAAAGTTCAAGGAGCTGATGTTTTCAAAAGGGAATTTAACGCGTGACATCGGTACAAACGTCGTCGGTACGGATGCAGTGGAATACGGACTTATTAATGAAGTAGGCGGGGTCGGTCAAGCATTAATCAAGCTAAACAAATTAATTGAAGAAAACCGTCATTTAGAGGAGGATGTCATGCAATGATCATGTATACGATGATGCCTCATGAAATGATCTTTCCAGTCGATGATGAAGCGTATACGGTGCAGCGTACGATCCTTTTGAAGGAGGGTATCTTGTAGTAGAGCAGGTTAATGCAACTGACTTTAAAATCGTGCGGTTGTTAAGCAGCGACCCGATGCATTATTTAAATGAGAAATATAGTCCAGGTGCTATGATTCAAATGCGGATGGAATGAAGCTTAATGTCCTGCCTTGCGACTCTGCATGTGATATTGCCCTGCTTACCTTTCTGAATTTGTGTCAGCGTGAAGCTTCAGGTTATAAGGAAATAGCGGTGATCGCACTGTTTCAACTGCTGCCTAAACCGAAATATATCACATACAATTAGGTAGGAAGAAAGAGGATATCAATAGCCAAGCTTTTTCGTACTCGGATTTTTAGCATGTAGTCAAGCAATTCTTATGCTATAATTAATGGCAACTGAGCTTGAGCAGCCGCTTTTGGCTGCTCGTTAAGTTTCTGTAGGATTATAGCTTTGTATTAGGTGTAAAGGGTGAAAATAATGGCGAGGCGGAAAAAAAGAAAAAACAAATGGAAGGCTCAGCTTTCCTATGAGCTCATCGGACTCGGATTATTGGTGATTGCAGTTGTCACCTTAGCAAGGCTCGGGACAGTCGGGGAAGCGTTTGTTCGCTTGTTTCGGTTTTTCTTAGGGGAATGGTTTGCCATTCTAGCACTCGGGCTGCTAGTCCTTGCATTGTATTTAATGATCAAGCGAAAAAAGCCAGAATTCCGTTCAAGGAGAATGGTTGGTTTTTTTTGATTATCCTTCTTTCTTTTACTTTATTCAGTCATGTCGGTCTATTTGAAAACTTAAGCGGAAGAGAGGGCTTTCAGGATCAGTCGGTTATTCGCAACACGTGGAGTCTCTTCTGGCTAGAAATGCGCGGTGAAATTCCGCCTGCGGATTTGGGAGGAGGAATGATCGGTGCGGTTGCCTTTGCTGTCAGTCATTTTCTCTTTGCAGAAGGAGGAACCTACTTTCTGTGTATCGTTTTGTTTTTAAGCGGACTTATTTTACTCACTGGTCGTTCCATTACAGAAATACTCGGTCGTTTCTTTCGCAAGGGATACATTTGGCTTTCTGAAAGTATGAAGACCTTTTTCGGGGAATTAAAGCAATGGAAGCTCAGAACGAAGGAACGGTTGAATGAGGAAAGGATATCTCATCAGGAAAAGAAAAAAAACGGAAGCGTGCAGAGCAGCAGGTAAAAGAAGAATTAGAGGAGAAGACCGAGCCGGAGATCGTCGATTTTGCGCAAAAGGCCTATTCTCCCGGAGAACAGCCACAGGCAGAGGAGCAGAAAAGGCCGGATGAGGCATTGAGCACGAGAAGAGCAGTCAAAAGAAAGGTGATGCTGAGCAGCCCGCTCCTCCGCTCGTTACGAGCGAAGTCGAAAAAAAATGAGGCATATCAATTGCCTTCGCTCGATCTATTAAAGCTGCCTAAAAGCGGCGGTCAAGTCCAAGAAAAGCAAAAGCTGACAACTAATGCTCGAAAGCTGGAACAAACGCTCGAAAGCTTCGGCGTCAAGGCACGAGTGATGAAGGTGCACCTAGGTCCGGCGGTTACGAAATATGAAATTAATCCAAGCGTCGGCGTCAAGGTAAGCAAAATTGTCAATTTAGCTGATGATCTCGCTCTTGCGCTCGCAGCAAAGGATATTCGTATCGAAGCGCCGATTCCGGGTAAATCAGCGATCGGTATCGAAGTACCGAACCGTGAGATTGCGATAGTGACGTTGAAGGAAGTACTGGATTCTCCGGAATCGAAAAAGAATGATAACGTGCTTGCAGTCGGACTTGGTCGCGATATTTCTGGTGAACCCGTCCTTGCTCCGTTGAACCGCATGCCGCATCTTTTGGTTGCCGGAGCAACAGGAAGCGGAAAAAGCGTGTGCATAAACGGGATCATTACTAGCATTTTGTTAAAGGCGAAGCCGCATGAAGTGAAGCTGATGATGATCGATCCGAAGATGGTCGAATTGACGATGTACAATGGAATTCCCCACCTATTGACGCCGGTAGTCACCGAACCGAAAAAAGCATCGCAAGCGTTAAAAAAAAGTCGTTGCTGAAATGGAGCGTCGCTACGATCTATTTTCACATAGTGGTGCTCGTAATATCGAAGGCTACAACGAGCTCGTTCAGAAGCAGAATGAAAAAGAGGAAGCTAAACAGGCGATTTTACCATATATCGTCGTTATCGTTGATGAGCTCGCTGACTTGATGATGGTTGCTTCAGGGGATGTCGAGGAATCGATTGCAAGGCTAGCCCAAATGGCTCGTGCAGCGGGGATTCATATGATCATTGCAACACAGCGGCCGTCGGTCGATGTCATAACCGGTGTTATTAAAGCTAATATTCCGTCACGGATCGCCTTCGGTGTTTCCTCGCAAACCGATTCCAGAACCATTCTCGATTCGGGTGGGGCTGAAAAGCTTCTAGGCAGAGGGGACATGCTTTATTTGCCGATGGGTGCAACGAAGCCGACGCGAATACAAGGGGCGTTTTTGTCTGATTCCGAGGTAGAATCGGTCGTCAATGCTGCTGTCGTCCAGCAGAAAGCGCAGTATCAGGAGGAGATGGCTCCGTCGGAGGAGGAAGAGCAGGTTACATCCAAGGCAGCTGATGAGCTGTACGATTCTGCCGTCGAGCTTGTACTCGAAATGAATACGGCATCCGTCTCAATGCTGCAGCGTCGTTTTCGGATTGGCTATGCAAGAGCAGCGCGATTAATTGATGAAATGGAGCTCCGCGGTGTCGTCGGGCCGTATGAAGGTAGTAAACCAAGAGAAGTCCTGATCGAAAAGCCTGTAGGGGACGAGATGTCATCATCATAAATCAAAATACTGCCAATTGCGTATGAGAATTTGTGAAGGGGTGTAAAAGGTAGTGATAAAAACGGATCAACGGCCGTTATACGCGCAAGTCATCGATCGAATTAAGCAGGATATCGAAAATCAAGTGTATCAGGAAGGAGAAAAGCTTCCTTCAGAATTTGAGTTGTCCAAACAGTTAGGAATCAGCCGGGCAACGCTCCGTGAAGCGTTTCGTTTATTGGAAGAAGACGGTGTGGTGATTAGACGCCATGGAGTAGGGACATTTGTCCATACGAAGCCGTTTTTTTTCGGCAGGTATTGAGGAGCTTCACAGTGTAACCGATATGATCGCTAATGCAAACATGAGTCCTGGGACGATTTTTCTTTCGTCGTCAGTGCTGGAAGCTAGCAGTGACGATCAGCACCGCTTTGAATCCGCTAAATTAGAAAGGATTTTTGAAATTGAGCGGGTTCGAACGGCAGATGGGGTTCCTGTCGTCTATTGTCTTGACCAGGTACCGTACCAATATATCGAAAACCGGTCTGTCCATGAAACGAGATCCATTTTTCGTTTCCTTGAAGAAAGCGGTCGGACGATTTCTTATGCTGTTGCGTATATCGACCCAATCGGCTATCACGAGCGAATATCAGAAATTCTCGAATGTGACCCAGAAACCTCTTTGTTACTATTAAAGCAAATGCATTATGACGAGCACGAGAAGCCTTTGCTCTATTCCTTGAATTACTTTCGCGCCGATAAATTCAAGTTTCATATCGTACGAAAAAGGATTCGTGTTTAAATCCTTACGTACCGGTTCAATCATTAAAAACAGTACGATTTTGTAGTAAGAAATTAGGAGAAAGCATATTCTAAAGAATGATGAGAAATAAAGGTGTTCAAAAAAAATGGCCTCATTGCAAGAGCATGCGGTATTTTGGGAGAGAATGGGATTGCTCGGCAATTCACTGGCTCAAACGTTGACATAGTTTGTCGCATCAATTTTGAACACGAATTAAAAAAAAGGAGCTGAATGATGAGGTGAATCGCTTTAACGAAAAAAAGTTACCAAGAGGAAAATTTGACCATTCACACGATTCAAACGGATAAATACAAGACAAATACGCTTGTCGTTATGCTCAGAGCCCCTTTATCCGAGGAAACCGTTTCAAAGCGAGCTCTTTTGGCACAAGTACTCCAAAGCGCAACAGCTGTCTCGCCTTCGAGAACGGAGCTGCGGCGTCGCCTCGACGATTTGTATGGCGCCATTCTTTATACTGACGTCCAAAAAAAGGGAGAACAGCATGTCCTCTCAATACGTCTTGATGTCGCAAACGAGCGATTCCTCTCCGAGCAAGTCCCGTTATTTACCGAAGCGATTAAGCTAGTTGCAGAAGTACTTCTCAAGCCGTACATAACAGAAGGCAGCTTTGCAACGTCGATTGTTTCCAACGAAAAGCGCTCTTTAAAGCAGCGTATACAGTCAGTGTATGATGATAAGATGCGTTACGCTAATGTCAGAGTTACTGAAGAAATGTGCAAGGGTGAGCCTTACGGTTTAACCGCTTTTGGTACAGAAGCGGACATTGAGGCGATCGATTCAGGTGACCTTTATGAATACTATCAGGAAATGCTGCGAACGAATCAAGTAGATATTTATTTGGTCGGCGCAATGGATGAAGGGGAGGTTGTCGCTTCGGTTAAACGAATGTTCGACCTTCCTGCACGAATGACGGCAGCGGCTACACCGACAAAGAATACGGCTCCTCAAAAGATTGAAGAGAAAACGGTACAAGAGGAACAGGATGTGAAGCAAGGGAAGCTGAATATCGGCTATCGTACGCATACTACATATGCTGATCCGGATTATGTTGCGATGCAAGTCTGTAACGGTCTGTTTGGAGGTTATTCTCATTCGAAGCTGTTCATTAATGTTCGGGAAAAAGAAAGCTTGGCCTATTATGCCGCCTCTCGCTACGAAAGCCACAAAGGAATTCTGATGGTGGTGGCAGGTATCGAATTTTCCAAATATGAACGGGCTGTTACCATTATTAAAGAGCAAATGGAAGCGATGAAACAAGGTGAGTTCACCGAGGCCGAACTCGAGCAAACGAAAGCGATGCTGAAAAATCAGCTGTTGGAAACGTCAGACGTAGCTAGCGGATATGTCGAACTTACTTATCATCAGGCTGTGAGCGGCTACTCCCGTTCGCTCGAAGAATGGTTGGCGGAAATTGACAAGGTTACAAAAGAGGAAGTCGTCGCCGCTGCTTCGAAAATCGAATTAGATACGATCTACTTTTTGAAAGGAAAGGAGGAGGCCAAATGAAGCCGGTTCACTTTAACCAACTAGATGAGACGCTGTATCGGGAGCAGCTTGATAACGGATTAGACGTGTTCATTTTACCGAAAGAAGGCTTTAACAAAACCTTTGCAACGTTTACGACAAAATACGGCTCAATCGACAACCGGTTTGTCCCGCTCGGTCAAACATCCCCGATTCAGGTGCCTGATGGGATCGCTCATTTTCTCGAGCATAAAATGTTTGAGGATGAGGAAGGCGATGTATTTCAGGACTTCAGTAAGCAAGGGGCGTCAGCGAACGCCTTTACAAGCTTTACTCGGACCGCCTATTTATTCTCTAGTACGACAAATGTCAATAAAAATCTTGAAACACTGCTCAACTTTGTTCAGCATCCTTACTTTACGGAGCAGAGCGTGGAAAAAGAGAAAGGCATTATCGGTCAGGAAATTACGATGTACGACGATAATCCGGATTGGCGCGTCTATTTTGGCGTGATTGAAAATATGTTCGCCAACCACCCGGTGAAAATCGATATCGCTGGGACGATTCCGTCCATTTCCGAAATCACGAAGGACCACCTTTATACGTGTTATCGAACGTTCTATCACCCAAGCAATATGCTGTTGTTTGTCGTCGGCCCTGTAGATCCGGAAGCTATAATGGAGCAAGTGAGAGCAAACCAGCGAGGAAAAGATTTTGCAAAACCGGAAGAAATCGAACGTTTATTTGAGGATGAGCCTGAGCAGGTAGCTAAGAAAAAACAAGTCATTCCGATGGCTGTACAAACGCCGAAATGTCTTGTCGGCTTCAAAGAGGCAAATCCGGAGAGACAAGGGAAAAAGCTGCTGAGTAGAGAGCTGGGGATAAATGTGCTCCTCGATTTAATGTTCGGTCAAAGCTCAAAAAATTATCAGGACTTGTATGAGGAAGGCTTGATTGACGACAGCTTTTCGTTTGACTACTCTGCAGAGAAAGGCTTTGGTTTTACGATTATCGGCGGAGATACAAAGCATCCGGATCGGCTTGCCGAACGCTTGGAAGAGATGATCAAAAAAATTTGTTGCTACGCCGTTGATACCTGAGGAGGTCGAACGCGCGGTGAAAAAGAAAATCGGTTCCTTTTTGCGCTCGTTAAATTCTCCTGAATATATTGCTAATCAGTTTACGCGCTATCAGTTTAATGAAATGAATTTATTCGAAATTGTTCCGACTCTGGAAGCACTTAGCTTAGAAGAATTAAAAGCGGCGCTTGAGGAGCATTTTCAATTCGAACGCTTTACGGTGTGCCAAGTAAAAGCCGAAGGATATGAAGAATAAAATGGAGCATATCTTACTAACTGGAGCCTCCGGTGGCATCGGGCGAGCGATCGCCGCAGAGCTTGCTGCCCCCGGACGCGCTCTTTTTTTTGCATTATAATAACAATCGGGAAGCCGCTCTTCAGGTTGCTTCAGCCTGCAGGGCGAAAGGGGCAGAAGCGACTTTAGTTCAAGCCGATTTAGCAAACAGTGAGGGAGACAAGGCGCTGCTAAGCCAGCTCGGGGTGCCGATTGATATTTGCATTCATAATGCTGGAATTAGCGAAAGTGCACTATTTACGACGATTAGCGACCAGCATCTGCATGAGCTATTGAACATCCTGTTGCAGAACCCGTTAAAAATCACCCGTGCCCTCCTACCGGCAATGCTTCAGAAAAGAAAAGGAAAAATTATCGTCATTTCCTCGATCTGGGGGTTAACCGGTGCTTCATGCGAAGTTCTGTATTCAACAGCTAAAGGCGGTTTAAACAGCTTTGTAAAAGCGTTGGCAAAGGAAGTGGCGTTGAGCTCGATTCAGGTGAACGGCATTGCTCCGGGCGCGATTGCGACAAGGATGCTGGACGATTATTCTGCGGATGAAATCAAGCAGCTAACAGAAGCGATCCCGGCTGGCCGCTTAGGAGCCCCTGAGGAGATCGCTCATGCTACTGCCTTCCTCTGCTCAAAAAAAAGCTGATTATATCAATGGACAGATTTTGTCAGTCAACGGTGCTTGGCATTGCTAAACGCAGTAAAACGTCTGATGCATATTTGTCTAAAAATGAGACAAGCTATCCTCGAAGCGTATTTTAATTTTTGAGGAGGGACATCAATGTCTGTAATCGATAACTGGGAGCAATGGAAAGATTTTTTGGGTGACCGACTAAATCAAGCAGAAAATGAAGGTATGGCAGATGGAATCATTTCAGATGTAGCCCATCAAGTCGGCGAATACTTAGCTCAAGAAGTAGAGCCTAAAAACGACGAGGAGCGAATTCTTGCTGAGCTATGGAAGGTAGCTGACGAACAGGAACAGCATGCTATTGCCAATATGATGGTCAAGCTCGTAAAGCAACATTAAACGATTGTTTAAAACCTTTGTCATCCGCAAACAAATGAAAATAAGCTCCCCACGCCTGAGCTTTTCGAGGGGTCAACACGCAAGCGACTGAAAGAGAAAACGTTAAGGCGTTTTCTCTTTCAGTTTTCTCATGCTATGAATGTCAATAAACCTTGGTTATTCGCAACTTTCTTCAGGTAGGGAAATAATTTAAAAATAGATTCTGATAAAGTTCTTTCATTTGTAATCAAAATCAATTATCATAAAGAGAGGAAGCAGATAATTTGTCGAAAAAGCAAGAGAGTTGTTGACTGTGCCAATAGTTCTAGGCTAGTCGTTTTTTTGATGATGTCATCTTAGGAAAGGTGTCTGATATGGCTGTGAAAGAATGGTATATGGAGTATCAAATTCATAAAAATCGCCCGGGACTTCTTGGTGATATTTCCTCATTATTAGGAATGCTTTCCATTAATATTGTAACGATTAACGGCGTTGATCACATGAATCGCGGGATGCTAATTCGTAGCTCCAGCGATGATCAGGTTGCCCGTTTTAGAGCCATATTATATACGATAGATAGCATAACAGTGACGAAATTTAGAGAGCCCCGTTTACGGGATCGTTTAGCTATTCGTCATGGAAGGTACATAGAAAGAGATGCCGACGATCGTAAAACATTTCGCTTTATTCGCACAGAACTAGGTCTTCTCGTTGATTTTATGGCTGAGTTATTTAAGCGAAGAGAGCATTATTTAGTGGGGATACGTGGAATGCCGCGAGTAGGGAAAACAGAGTCGATCGTTGCCGCCAGTGTTTGTGCGAATAAGCGTTGGGCGTTTATCTCTTCGACGTTGCTGCGCCAAACGGTACGCAATCATCTAACAGACGAAGAATTAAGCGAGGATCATATTTATATTATTGATGGTATCGTTTCGACGATGCGTTCAACGGAAAAGCATCGCAACCTAGTTCGCGATATGATGAGGCTCCCAGCCGTAAAAGTAGTGGAGCACCCAGACATTTTTATCCGAGAGACAGAATATGAACTCGATGATTTCGACTGTATTATCGAGCTGCGTAACGATGAGTCTGAAGAAATTACCTATGAAGTTGTGGAGTCCGGTTTTTCCTCTTTTGATATTAGTTAAAGTTGTAGGTAGGTGTTAGCATGTCGGAATTAGGACAACATTTGAAAGAAATTCGCGAAGAAAAAGGCATTTCTTTGGAGGACCTGCAGCGTTCGACAAAGATTCAGAAGCGCTATCTTCAGGCGATTGAAGAAGGTCGGTTCGATACATTACCAGGTCTTTTTTATGCGCGCGCCTTTGTCAAAACCTACGCCGAATCAGTCGGGTTAGATCCGGAGCCTTTATTTGAGCAGTTTAAGAAGGAACTCCCGAACCCACGGAAAGAAGCGGCTGAACTGCCTTCTCGTACCGAGCGAACAAAATCGGCTACGACCGTAAAGAAGAGAACAAGGAGTGGGGCGAAGTTTTCCGCTTTGATCGCGGTTGTGTTTATCATTGTTATCATCGTCGGAATTTGGCTTTTTCTGAGAAGCACGCCTGAACCGGACGGCACGGCAGTTGCTCCTCAGGATGGAAGCACAGATGCCGATTTCTCTGAAAATGTCGGCACCGATGAGGAAAACGATGACGGGAACGAGGCGGGCGAAGGCGATTCTGACACCGCTGAAGAAACGGATGAAGAGAGCGCAGGGGATTCAGCGGAAAACGCTGAAGATTCAGATGGCGCTGAGGAAGAGGAGCTCGAAACGGAGCTTAATTTGATCGAAAGTAGCGGAATTACAACCTATTATGAGCTCATCGGTACAGAACAGTTCGACGTCGTCTTGACGTTTAGCGGTACTTCGTACGTCGATATAAAAAACGGAAAAGGCAAAATGTTTTATAGCGGGCAGCCGACAGACGGGGACGAATTGGAATACGATTTTAGCGCTGAGCGTGAAATCGAGTTTAATTTTGGCGCATCTCAGCATGTCACGCTTACTCTGAACGAGGAAACGGTCGATTTTCCAATCGATAATGTTCACCAAAAAATCAATATTGTTGCGGGCGATATAGAGGAGTAGAAAAAGTGAGCGGCTCAATCGTTCACTTTTTTGTCATTTGGCAGGCTTTTCCGCTTCGGTGGAAGCCGAGTCTGAAGGGCATACTAGGAATTATATTTATGATCGCCGTCCAGTTTATGGTACAATAAAGTGAAATTTCCATCAGTGGGGGTTTTATTTTATCTTTTGTTTGTGTTTTAGAGGGTGAGAGCATATAAGGTTCGAACTAGAGATCTAAGGATAAAAACGAGGAAAAGGTGCGTGCGAGCAAAGAAAACTGAAAAGAGGTGAGAACGATGGCAAAGGAACATTCCTTTGATGTCGTTTCGGAGGTTAATCTCCAAGAGGTTGATAACGCGATTAGCCAAGCGGTAAAAGAAATTAAAAATCGTTACGATTTTAAAGGTTCCAAAAGCTCAATTGAACGAACTGGAGACGAGCAAATCACGCTTATTTCCGACGATGAATTCAAGCTCAAAAGCGTGATCGATATCCTACAATCGAAATTTATTAAACGAGGCGTATCTCAAAAGGCAATGGAGTTCGGTAAAATTGAAAAAGCCTCAGGCGGAACGGTCAGGCAGGTTATTTCCTTAGTCAACGGCCTGAGCACCGAACGAGCGAAAAAAAAGTCTCGAAAATTATTCGCGATTCCGGGATGAAAATAAAGGTGCAAATTCAAAACGAACAAGTGCGGGTAACGGCTAAAAGCATTGACGATTTGCAAGCTGCGATTCAAATGCTCAAGCAGGCAAATCTTGATTTTCCGTTGCAATATGTGAACATGCGTTAAGGAGAAAGAAGGGGCGGCTTGTGAACTTACCAAATAAAATTACGTTATTCAGGATTTGCCTAATCCCAGTTTTCATGCTATTTCTGTTTGTCGACTGGCCGCTTGGCACAGTGGATGCTTTTGGTACGCACATACCAGCTGCCCATTTGATTGCAGCCTTCCTATTTCTATTTGCTGCAGCCACTGACTGGCTGGACGGTTATTATGCACGCAAGCTCAAGCTCATAACGAATTTCGGTAAGTTTATCGATCCGTTAGCCGATAAGTTACTAGTTGCTGCTGCCTTGATCGGTCTAGTCGAGCTCGGTCTGCTCGCAGGCTGGATGGCGATCGTTATTATTAGCCGCGAATTTGCCGTAACCGGCATCCGTTTAATAGCTTCTGCTGATGGTGAGGTCATCGCGGCAAGTAAGCTCGGGAAATGGAAGACGCTCAGCCAAATTGTCGCTATTTCCGCACTGCTGCTTTACAACTTTCCGTTTTCCATCGTCAACCTCCCTTTTGACCAGCTGGCCATTTGGGTAGCGACGTTGTTAACCCTATGTTCGGGCATCGACTATTTTATGAAAAACAAGCAAATTATTTTAAAATCGAAATAGCGGGGGTTTCCAGATGAAAGCAGAAATTATAGCTGTCGGCTCTGAGCTGCTATTAGGACAAATCGTTAATACGAATGCGAGCTTCATCTCAAAAGAGCTGGCGAAGCTGGGAATTGATGTGTATGTACAAACCGTTGTCGGCGATAATGCTGTTCGTTTAACCGACTCCCTTAAACAGGCGAAGGAGCGCTCCGACCTTCTTGTTTTAACTGGTGGCTTGGGGCCGACGAAGGATGACTTGACAAAGGAAACTGTTGCTTCTCTCGTTGGCAAAGCGCTCGTCTACGATCGGACGGCGCTTGATTATATGAACGATTTTTTTTAGCAAGAGAAGCCAGGCTATGACAGAAAACAATAAAAAGCAAGCATTAATCGTCGAAGGGAGCACCGTTCTCGCTAACCGCTTTGGAATGGCACCGGGAATGCTAGTAACTGCGCAAGATTGTACGATTGCTTTACTTCCGGGTCCGCCAAATGAAATGAAGCCGATGTTTATCGATGAATTAAAGCCGTTGCTTGAACAGAGGCTGCAAACGAAAAGCGCGATCACATCACGCGTGCTTCGTTTTTTCAATATAGGTGAATCTCGACTAGAGACAGAGCTCGATGATCTAATTACGAAACAAAGCAACCCGACAATTGCGCCGCTTGCTGGCGAAGGAGAAGTGACGATTCGCTTAACAGTGAAGCATGAGGATCAAGCGGAAGCAAAACGCTTGCTCGATCAGACGGAAGAACGGATTACTCGTCGCGTCGGCAAATATTTATACGGCTATGATGACGCATCATTAATCGAGCAGCTAAGCCAAGAGCTTCAAAATAATGCCTATACGCTTGCTGCCGCCGAAAGTCTTACAGGTGGGCTTTTTTCGAGCCTCTTGACAGATTTTCCGGGAGCTTCTGCGATTTTTCGAGGAGGAACAGTTGCATATTCTTCTGAAGTAAAGGAAAATATTTTAAATGTACCTGAATCGATCATTGCTCAATACGGAGTTGTGAGCGAGCCGTGTGCTGAAGCGATGGCGCGTGCAGCAAGGCGGCAGTTTCAGGCTGATATCGGAATCAGTTTACCGGAGTGGCTGGACCAGCATCCCAGGAGGGAAAGGAACCTGGGCTTGTCTATATCGCGATAGTAGGTAAAGATGACCGCTGTCAAACGTATACACTTCATCTTCATGGCTCGCGCCAGGCAATTCGCGAACGAGCCGTGAAATACGGCAGTTTTTATTTGTTGAACGAAATGAAAAGGTGGAATTTTGTAGAATGACACATTTTAAAGACTTTCAGATTTCAGAACCAATTCAAAAAGCAATTAAGGATATGGGCTTTGAAGAGCCATCCCCGATTCAAGAAAAAGCGATCCCGCTTATTCTTGAAGGAGGAGACGTCATCGGGCAGGCGCAAACCGGTACAGGGAAAACGGCCGCATTCGGCATTCCTGTAGTCGATAAAGTATCGCAAGGGCGCTATGTTCAGCCTTAATTTTAACGCCGACTCGAGAGCTGGCGATCCAAGTTTCGGGCGAACTGCAAAAGCTGTCCGTCCATAAAAGGATTCGGACATTACCGATATATGGAGGACAATCGATTGGTCATCAAATCAAGGCCTTAAAGCAAGGGGTACAAGTCGTTATCGGTACACCGGGCCGGATTCTCGATCATTTGCGCAGGCAAACCCTCAAGCTTGACAGCTCCATACAATAGTGCTTGACGAAGCCGATGAAATGCTCGATATGGGCTTCGTCGATGATATCGAAGCAATCTTAAGACAGATCAAGGGAGAGCGCCAGACGCTCCTTTTCTCAGCGACGATGCCGCCGGCGATTAAAAAGCTTTCGCGCAAGTACATGACATCACCAAAAACAGTAACGATCAATAAAGGCGAAGTAACCGCACCATTAATTGATCAAATGTACTTTAAAGTGCTCGAGCGGAACAAAATTGACTCGCTTTGCCGAATTATTGACAGTGAGGAAATCGAGCTCGGTATTTTGTTCTGTCGCACGAAAAAGGGAGTGGCGGAACTGACAGAAGCGTTGCAGGCTCGCGGCTATTTAGCTGACGGACTTCACGGCGATTTAACGCAG
Organism: Bacillus sp. JCM 19058; assembly: GCA_001310555.1. Next base: position 10,535 of record BAXO01000079.1, on the reverse strand, counting down.
CCGCAACGCGATATCGTCATGAAAAAATTCCGGGAGTCATCGATTGAGTTTTTGATTGCAACAGACGTTGCGCTCGCGGCATTGACGTTGAGAATGTGAGCCACGTTATTAATTACGACATTCCTCAAGATCCGGAAAGCTATGTCCACCGGATCGGCCGAACGGGTCGGGCAGGGCGGACAGGATTGGCATTAACTCTTGTCACTCCTCGAGAAATGAAGCATCTGCGCTCGATTGAAAACGAGATTAAGATGCCGATTATGTCACAAAACGTACCGTCGATTGAGGATGTCGTTGAAAAGCAGCAGAGCTCGTGGAAGAAGCTAATCAAGGATACGATTGAAGCGGGTGGGAAGGAAGTCGAGCTCTTTTCACCATTAGTATCAGATGTCCTTGCCGAGCATCCGCCGGAGAAGATCATTTCTGCCCTAATGAAATTGAATTTTTCCTCCGATTCACCGAGTGAGGAAGCGGGATACCAATTTGGTGAAACCGGTGGAGCTAAAGGAATGGTGCGTTTCTTTATCAATGTTGGCCGCAACGTCAATATGACGCCTAAAATATTGATCGAGGAAATTTCAGAGCTTGTCGGTATTCCAGGTAAATCGATCGGCCGCATCGATATTTTCGAAAATTTCACCTTCGTCGAAGTACCTGAGGAGGCAGCTCCATTCGTATACGAAGCCTTACGTTATTCGAGAATCAACGGAGCAAGGGTAAACCTTGAGCCAGCTAAACCTCGGCCGAAGCGCGAACGGCGAACACCGAGCCGTTCCTAACGTTTAAAAAGGCTGGCTCCCCTTGCCAGCCTTCCTCCCCTTACGTTTCCTTCATCGTCTCTTTCCAGAAAAAAAACCGAATAAATGTTCGTAAAAACTATTGGCAAAATGAAAAAAAAGCGTTATGATAGAAAGCATAGAAAACATAGATTCGCTGTTTTTAATAATGATAGACTAATATAGAGGAGGATGTATTTATGAGCGAACGGAAGGCAGCACTGATCGTGCTCTGCTCCAAATCGAGAAGCAGTTTGGGAAAGGCTCTATAATGAAACTGGGGGAACAAACCGATCAACGGGTTTCGACTGTGTCGAGCGGTGCGCTCGCTCTCGATATTGCCCTTGGTGTAGGAGGATACCCGCGCGCAGAATTATTGAGGTTTATGGACCGGAATCGTCAGGTAAAACGACCGTTGCCTCCATGCAATTGCTGAAGTACAACGAAATGGCGGACAGGCTGCGTTTATCGATGCGGAGCATGCGCTCGATCCGGTATACGCACAAAAGCTTGGCGTCGACATAGACGAGCTCTTGCTTTCACAGCCGGATACAGGAGAGCAGGCGTTAGAAATTGCCGAAGCACTCGTCCGCAGTGGAGCGGTTGACATCGTTGTTATTGATAGTGTCGCTGCGCTCGTTCCAAAAGCGGAAATTGAAGGAGAGATGGGCGACAGCCATGTCGGGCTGCAGGCTCGGTTGATGTCACAAGCTCTTCGGAAGCTATCCGGGGCGATTAATAAATCGAAAACGATCGCTGTTTTCATTAACCAGATTCGCGAAAAGGTAGGGGTAATGTTCGGCAATCCAGAAACGACTCCTGGCGGGCGTGCCTTGAAGTTTTATTCATCTGTCCGTTTGGAAGTACGCCGTGCAGAAACCTTGAAGCAAGGCAACGATATGGTCGGGAATAAAACGCGTATTAAAGTCGTCAAAAATAAAGTCGCGCCTCCTTTTAAACAAGCTGAGGTCGATATTATGTACGGAGAAGGAATATCGCGAGAAGGCTCCGTTCTTGATATTGCCTCCGATTTAGATATCGTTAAAAAGAGCGGCGCTTGGTATTCGTATAATGAAGACAGGCTTGGTCAAGGCCGTGAGAATTCCAAGGAATATTTAAAGGAAAATCGTTCGATCCTTGAAGAAATTGAAAAGCGGATCCGCGATCATTATGAATTAAACGAGAAAGACGCGGAAGCACAGGAGGAAGAGCTGGAAGATATTCCACTCGATTTAAAATAATGGAGTCAGCTGTTTGACAGGCTGGTTCGACAGAATGATAAAAGTCGTATACAGCCAGTCGAATAAGCACCTGTAAAGGGTGCTTATTCTTTTCCGGGAGGGCTTGAACCGATGAAATTTCTATATTTTACAGATACACATATTCGCGGAACTACTCCGAAAAATCGGCTGGACGATTTCTCGCAAACGCTGAAAAGGAAGCTGACGGAAATTATTGAGATCGCCAATCAAGAAAACGTTGATCTGCTTCTGCACGGAGGCGATGTGTTTGATCGGCCCGATCTTTCGCCGAATGTCGTCGGAGAGTTTGCCAAGCTGTTTCGTCAGGCGAAGATGCCGATTTACGCGATTTCTGGCAACCACGACACCTTCGGCCACAATCCGAACACCATTTCGCGCACGATGCTTGGCTTGATGGATTCCTTTGGCTTATTGACGATTATCCATCCTGAACAGCCGCTATTTTTTGAAAAAGGTGGCGTGAAGGTTCAAATATCGGGCCAGCCTTATCATTATGATATCGATCAGCGGGAAGTCAAGCTTGACTATTATCCTATCAATGAACAAGAGGCGGATATATTAATACACCTCGTTCACAGCATGCTTGTTGAGAAGCGTTGCCTGATGGGATTCCCCATACGCTAATCGATCATATTTGGAATACGACCGCGACCGTTATTTTAACAGGCCACTATCACGGCGGCTTTGGCATTAAGGAGCAAAACGGAACGTTCATTTGCAATCCGGGAGCGATCGCGCGAATTAATAACCATTGGTCTGAGATTGCAAGGCAGCCGAAGGTTATTCTCGGAACGGTGACAAAGGAAAAGAAGGTACAGTTAATTGAACGGACTTTAATGACTGCTGAACAAGGAGAGGCAGTCCTGGACCGCAGCTTTTTGGAAAAGGCCGTTCATCAGGAGGAAAAGCTACATCAGTTCGTTCAGCAGGTCAAGGAGCAATCCGATTTTCGTTCGCTCGATATGGCAGAATTATTCAGAAGCTTGCGTCGCTGTCGAACGTCGAAGAGAAGGTGAAGGAAGAGGCATTGCGAAGAATGACCGCTGTAGAGGAGGCGTGGAAGGGGGAGAGCATGAATAGTATTGAAGCGGTTCGTCTAGAAAATTTCCAATCCCATCTCGATACATATATAGAGCTTGATAAGGGGTTGAATGTTTTAGTCGGACAGTCAGACAGTGGGAAAACGGCAATACTGCGAGGAGTTCGCTGGGTCTTGTTTAATCAGCCGCGCGGAACTGATTTTATCCGCGTCGGGGCTGACTTTGTTCGCGCGACCGTATTTTTCAGTGATGGGACAGCAATTGTGCGGGAGCGGACAGCATCGAAAAATCGCTACATTATTAAAAAAAACTGACAAGGACGATCTGATCCTAGAAGGCTTCGGCATACACGTCCCCGATGAGGTGCTAGAAGCTCACGGAATGAAACCCCTTCGCGTCGATCGTGAGCACGAGCTTTTGCTACATATGTCGCAGCAGCTCGACGGACCTTTTTTGCTTGAACAGACAGGCTCACTACGGGCAAAGGCCATTGGGCGAATTAGCGGCGCTCATTTTTTAGACATGGCGATTCGCGAAACGTCAAGAGACGTGTCTCAAATCAGGCAGCGTCTCAAGCACGAGGAGGAGGAAATCGAGTCTGTCAAACAGCAGCTTGTTCCTTTTGCGCCGCTCGATCGTTATAAGCAGGAGCTAAATCGGGCAACAGAAAAGCTCCAATCATTAAAGGCATCAAAGGTAAGGCTTGAGCAGCTCAAGGATAAAAAGCAACGCTGGATAATCTCGAGTCGGAGCTGAAGCGAGTCAAGGACGATCTGTCACTGGTACAGGGGCTAAGAGACTGGGAGGCTAGGTGTGAACAGCTGGAGTCGCTTATTAGGAATTGGAAAAGCTTGCAGCATCAGCAATCGCGTTTAGCTGAACTAACGAAAACGAGCATAATTTGCTTCGATTGGATAGAGAAAACGAAGCATGCAGACAAGGCAAATAGCAATTGGCAGCAACTGAACGAATATAAGAAAAGGCACGATCGAGTAGCGAAGCTGAAAAAAAACTGGGACGACCTTCTTCGAACATTCGGCAGCGCCGAGTCCATTCTTGACTTGACTCGCTTTGTACAGCAAGAACAAATCCAAACCGTGGACAAGCTTGCAAAGGCTGAACAAAGGCGACAACAACTACTCCGTTTGGCAAATAGAGTGAACCTAATACAACAGGAGGAGAAAAGGCTGCAAAGCGCGAAAAGTCAATTCGAAAATACGGATATGTGGACAAAAACGTATGAGAAAGCTTCGAATAGGCAGGTCAGGCTGCTCCGCCTTCATCAGTTAAAACAGCAGGAAAATGAGCTTGCTATCCGAATCCGGGAAGGTAAAAGCTTTTTAAACGGTCATAAGAATAAAATGTTCGAGCTGGAACGGGAATTTGAGCAAAAGCTTCTACTTGAACAGAAATGTCCGCTTTGCGGCAGTAAGGTCGAAAGCGGAAATATTCATCAGCTCTTTCATAGCTGAGCGCTTATAAAGCATTGTCAAAGGTGATGAATAAAACCGAAATGGCGTTATGCAATACGAAAGGTAAAGCATTCATGCAGCAATGGGTGAAGAGGAGTAACAGGACGAAGAGAATTAATAATGAAGCAGGTAAGTGAATCCTTTTCCATTCATGCTTCTAAGTTATGATGGTCAACAAAGGAGGAGAAAAGATGAATCGTGTCGATGAGGATTTGCAAAAGATGAGAAAAGCAATTGACAAGGCTCGAGATATGCGGTATCGAGCCGAGGCAAAGCTAGAAGAATTGGAAAATCAGAAACAACGCCTTTTGGAGGAGCTTGAAGAGCTTGGGGTCAAGCCGGACGAACTGGAGCAGGAGATCGTTAGACTTGAAAAGGAAATCGATCAATCCTTACAGGAAACGTGGACAATGATCCCGAAGGAGCTCATCAAGGATGAATAATGAAACGATAGAGCAGGTTGAACAGGCGCTTGCTAAAGCCCATGACGAGTGGACGAGGTTGGATGCAAAGCGTAAGTTGCTTGAGGAGCAGTTAACGCGAAAGCAAAGCGATGTGGAAGGCTACCTCGAAACGATTGAAGTATACGAAAAAGCGCGAGTCCTCCTGCAGCAATCGGCTGAATATGCACGCGAGCAAGCAAAGCAGCAAATGGAAACGCTCGTAACAAATGCGCTGCAATATGTTTTCGGCCCCTTGTTTTCCTTCCAAATAGAGATTGAAGAGCAAGGTAACAAGGCGGTAGCTGAATTTTATGTGATTACTGATTATGAAGGGATTAAAATAAAAACAAAGCCTCAGGAATCGAGGGGCGGGGGAGTCGTTGACATTGTGACGCTTGCGTTGAGGGTCGCTTTGCTCGAGACCATTGAGCCGAAAATGTCCGGGCCGCTTTTGCTCGATGAACCTGGAAAGCACGTTTCCGGAGAGTACATTCATTATTTGTACGAGTTTCTGAAATCGTTAAGTACGATGTTCGAGCGTCAAATTATTATGATTACGCATAATCAGCACTTGGCTGAGTCAGGCGATCGTGCGTATCAAGTGTCCGTCCGGGATGGAATTAGTGAAATTGCGCCAATTGTGAATACTTGACAATGAAACATTCGCGCTTTACAATAAAATGGATTGCGGTTGTTTATTTGTTATCCTTTTTTTTATCCGCAGTTGTCTGTATACATGTAGTGTACACATTGATAATGTATGAAAGAATGACATTTTTTGGGGACCAACAATTAGATAGCAAGAGGAGGTGAAAGAGTATGGAATTTTCATCTGTTTGGCTATTCATCTCCATTTTACTTGTTGTCTCTGCATTATTTGCAGTTGTTGGATATCTTGTTCGAAAATCCATTGCAGAAGCGAAAATAACGAGTGCGGAGCATGCTGCAAAACAAATCGTTGAAGATGCGAAGCGTGATGCTGAAGCAAGCAAAAAGGAAGCGATCCTTGAGGTAAAAGATGAAAGTCATAAGCTTCGGATCGAGGCAGAACGTGAGGTTCGTGAACGAAGAAATGAGATTCAAAAACAAGAGAATCGTTTGGTTCAAAAAGAAGAGATTCTTGACCGAAAAAGTGAAACCTTAGATAAGAAAGAGGAATCCTTGGAGAAAAGGGAGGAATCTCTCACCAAAAAACAACGACAACTTGAAGAGATGGATAGTAAAGTGGACGAAATCCTGAGCAAGCAAAAGCTTGAGCTTGAACGAATTTCGGGATTGTCGCGCGAAGAGGCTCGGCAGGCGATCCTGACCGAACTGAGACATGAGGTAGAGCATGACGCTGCTGTCATGATTAAAGAGCATATGACTCGGGCCAAGGAAGAAGCGGATAAAAGAGGGCGAGAGATTTTATCGTTGGCGATTCAACGCTGTTCGGCTGACCATGTCGCAGAAACGACTGTATCGGTGGTCAACCTGCCTAATGATGAAATGAAAGGGCGAATCATCGGCCGCGAAGGTCGAAATATTCGTGCGCTTGAAACGTTAACGGGTATCGACCTCATTATTGATGATACACCGGAAGCAGTAATCTTATCCGGCTTTGATCCAATCCGCCGTGAAATAGCCAGAACAGCACTAGAGAAACTAGTACAGGATGGGCGCATTCACCCTGCTCGAATCGAAGAGATGGTCGATAAGGCACGGCGAGAAGTCGATGACTCGATTCGGGAGTACGGGGAGCAGACGACATTCGAAATGGTATACACGGACTCCATCCAGATTTAATCAAAATCCTTGGACGCTTGAAGTTCCGGACAAGCTACGGTCAAAATGTTCTAAAGCATTCGATCGAAGTTGCGTATTTAACTGGACTAATGGCAGCAGAGCTTGGCGAGGATGTCAAGCTAGCGCGAAGAGCCGGCTTGCTTCATGATATCGGAAAAGCGATTGATCATGAAGTCGAAGGCAGTCACGTCGAAATTGGTGTTGAACTGGCAACGAAATATAAAGAGCATCCGGTTGTCATTAATGCGATTGCCTCACACCATGGCGACACCGAGGCGACTTCAATCATATCGACATTGGTTGCGGCAGCAGATGCCTTATCAGCGGCAAGACCTGGGGCAAGACGAGAAACGCTTGAAACGTACATTCGACGTCTCGAAAAGCTAGAAGAAATTTCAGAATCCTTTGATGGCGTTGAAAAGACATATGCGATTCAAGCCGGACGTGAAGTGCGAATTATGGTTCGACCCGATGTTGTGGACGACACGCTCGCTCATAAGCTTGCTCGAGATATTACGAAAAAAATTGAAGATGAACTCGATTATCCTGGCCATATTCGTGTCACTGTCATTCGGGAAACGAGAGCGGTCGAGTATGCAAAATAAAGTGGTGAATGCCACTTTATTTTTTATCTCAAAAAAATGGAAATACTCCACACCATCCAAATGAGAGCGACTCACTTTAATGGTAGAGCTCTAGTATCCTTGCTTTCGTTCAATCGATTACTTTCGAGCGTTTCGGTTCACTTTTATCGGTCGGAGTATAAAGCGAATCCTCTTTTTTTTACTCTAGTGCAAAATACAGCTAGAAATATGGTAAGCTAAGAATACACACTTTTTTTTATGGATAAGGGGTTATCATGAAAATATTATTTATTGGTGATGTTGTCGGCTCGCCCGGCCGAAAAATGGTAATGGAATATTTGCCAGCTTTAAAAAAAGCGTATAAGCCGGCAGTCACGATCATTAACGGAGAAAATGCCGCTGCGGGAAAAGGTATTAACGAAAAAATTTACAAAGGCTTCCTTGAGGCAGGTGCTCAGGCTGTAACGTTGGGAAACCATGCTTGGGATAAGCGCGACATTTTTGACTTTATCGAGCAGGCAAAATCGCTCGTTAGACCGGTCAATTTGCCAGTAGGCACACCGGGACAAGGGTATACTTTTGTAAAGGTTAATCAGCTTGAGTTCGCGGTTATTAATGCTATGGGCAGGACCTTCTTGCCTGCGACTGATTGTCCATTTCGAAAAATCGATGAGGCTCTCGCCGCTGTCCAAAAAAGAACGCCTTATATTTTCGTTGATTTTCACGCTGAAGCAACGAGTGAAAAGCAGGCGATGGGCTGGTATTTAGACGGGAGAGTGACTGCTGTTGTCGGAACTCATACTCACGTTCAAACGGCTGATGAACGAATTTTGCCGAAGGGAACAGCGTATATAACAGATGCAGGGATGACAGGACCTTATGACGGAATATTAGGTGTTGAAAAGGAAGCCGTTTTACACAAATTTTTAACGACCTTACCGGCGCGGTTTGAGGTTGCTTCAGGAAGGGAGCAATTAAATGGCGTACTCGTAGAACTTGAGCCAAAAACAGGCTTGGCAACATCAATTCGACGAATCCTAATTAATGAGGATCACCCTTTTTATCAGTGAGTTTGCACAAAAATAGGTAGAATTTCAGATGAAAAGCAGGAATATGAAATGGTTTTGTGAAATATTATATGGTATAGCATTCTCTTGTACAAACGTCAGTTGCAAAACAGCAAATCAGTTTAGGCTGGTCCGTAAACAGAAATGATTTGACTCGTAAATGGAGGAGGTACAAGAAATGGAAGTGTTAAAGGTTTCGGCAAAATCGACACCAAATTCTGTTGCAGGTGCTCTAGCTGGTGTTATTCGTGAACGGGGAGCAGCCGAAATACAAGCGATTGGTGCGGGAGCTTAAATCAATCGATTAAGGCGGTTGCAATTGCTCGAGGGTTTGTTGCACCAAGCGGAATTGATCTTGTCTGTATCCCTGCTTTTACTGACATTGAAATCGACGGGGAAGAACGGACAGCAATAAAGCTAATTATCGAACCCCGGTGAAAATGAGTTAAAAAGTCTATGAAGCCAACGCTTTGTAGGCTTTTTCTTGCTGTGCTGGTAAAGTGGCAATAGCAAGCAACGAAAGACCGCTCTAGACTTGGCTAACGAGCAAATGGGAGTGTTATCCTCCTTTTCGATTTTCGTTGGCGCTTACAATCGTCAAGAAATTGCCAAGCCCGCGCAAAGTGTTTCATTGTTTTTACACTGCAAGCAACGTATAATAGAGGATGTTCAAACGTCCGAAAAACGCGGACGTGTAAACGTAACGCTTGTTTTACTGAAAGGGGCTAGACAGAATGAATGAAGAACAACGACTTGGACGACAAGGGAATACGGCAACCGATTCCGAAAAGGACGTAAAATCCTCGAACGGAAAAGGTGCCAAGGATTACAGCAAGTACTTTGACTTCTCTGATGCCAAGGTCGTCTCGGAGCAAGACAATAAAAAAAAGTGATTAAAATAAAGGGAAGAGAAATTACGATATTTGATCAGCCTGACTATAAGCAAGGGAAAAGGCGCGGGAAGGAAGATGTTCAGATTCTCAGGCCGGACAGCCTTGTCCCAGAAGATATGAGAGCAATCGGAGCAGGGAAGAAATTTCTAATTCGTACTTATGGCTGCCAAATGAACACACACGATTCAGAAAATATGGCTGGCCTTTTTCTCGAAATGGGCTTTGAAGCAACGGAGGAAACTGAAGAGGCCGATGTCATACTACTTAATACTTGTGCGATTCGTGAGAACGCTGAAAATAAAGTATTCGGCGAGATCGGCAATTTAAAAACGTTAAAAAAGGAAAGGCCTGAGCTAATTATAGGTGTTTGCGGCTGCATGTCACAGGAAGAAAGTGTCGTCAACCGGATTATGCAAAAGCATCAGCATATCGATCTCATATTCGGTACGCACAATATTCATCGCTTGCCTCATCTGCTTAAGGATGCTATCTTCGGCAAGGAGATGGTCATTGAGGTTTGGTCGAAGGAAGGCGATATCGTTGAAAATATGCCGCGAGCACGCCAAGGAAAAACGCAAGCCTGGGTAAATATTATGTATGGCTGTGACAAGTTTTGTACGTATTGTATCGTCCCTTATACGCGCGGAAAAGAACGGAGTCGCCTACCAGAGGACATCATTAGTGAGGTTCGTGATCTGGCGCGACAAGGCTATAAGGAAATTACCTTGCTCGGACAAAATGTTAACGCCTATGGGAAGGATTTGTCCGAACGCGATTACGGTTTAGGCGATTTAATGGATGCGATACACGACATCGACATACCGCGTGTCCGTTTTACGACGAGTCATCCGCGCGATTTTGACGATCGCCTAATTGAAGTGCTGGCTAAGGGCGGCAATCTGGTAGAACATATCCATTTACCGGTTCAGCACGGTAATTCAGCGATCTTAAAGCTTATGGCCCGCAAATATACGCGTGAGCAATATGTGACGCTCGCCAAAAAAAATTAAGGATACGATTCCGAACGCTTCGTTTACGACAGATTTGATCGTCGGTTTCCCAAATGAAACCGAAGAACAGTTTGAGGACACGCTATCACTCGTCCGCGAAATTGAGTTTGACAGCGCCTTTACGTATATTTATTCGCCGCGCGACGGTACACCAGCAGCAAAGATGAAGGACAACGTCCCACATGAAGTAAAGCGTAAGCGTT
>BAXO01000078.1 GCA_001310555.1 Bacillus sp. JCM 19058 | reverse complement strand
TAAAAAAAATAATATATAAAGGAGGAATAATATGGATTCATTTGGAAGAAAACCCACTGTTTTTATAAGTTCAACTTGTTATGATCTAAAGCAGATTAGAGATGATTTAAAAAATATTATAGAAAAAGATTTAGGTTTAGAAGCCTTACTCTCAGAATATAAATCATTTCCTTTAGATCCTTCGCTAGGTACAGTCGAAAACTGTTTAAGAGCAGTTCAAGAAAGAGCAGATATTTTGGTTTTAATAGTTGGTACTAGATATGGAGCTATCACTGATAGTGGAAAATCGGTAACAAATCTCGAATATCTAAGAGCGAAAGAAAAGGGCATTCCTATATACGCTTTTGTTGATAGAAAGATAAAAATAATATTCCTTTATGGAGAGACAATCCTTCGATGGATTTTTCTTCATCGGTAGATACCCCTGAATTATTCAATTTTGTTGATGAATTAATGAGTATAGACAATGTGTGGGTACATGAATTTGAATTTGCTAGTGAAATATCAGAAAGGCTAAAGTATCAATTTGCGTACCTTTTCTACGACTCATTAACAATTAGAAAAAGAATCAAGTCAAATAACTTATCTAATAAAGTTTTACAAACAAGCCCAGATGCTTTACAAATTGTACTGGAAAAACCGCTAGGTTGGGAGTATCGTTTTTTTTCCCAATTGCTGTCTGATAATATAAAAAGCTGTAAGGAATTAAAAAGGGATGTTGAATATCAAATTTTTCTAGAATTTAACTCTTCAATAAATGATTATTCAGACCTTTTCTACTGGATTACCGAGAAAAACGATCAAATATTAAGGATAGTTAATGCCCTTTCATCTTTAATTAATAATGCGTTTAAGATAGCTATTGGAAACCCTGGTGAACCATCAGATTTGGATTTTTTTAGTGTATATTGCTAATAAAATTTTAGATGTTTATAAAAAAATAATCCAATGGGAAGTGGACTTAGGAAGCACCACAGTTCCTGAAGATGCAGAAAAACTTATTTTGTCATTTTCAAATATTAGCCATTCAATAATTGCTGATATTGAAAGGTTTGAGAATGAATTGAGAGAAGCATTCAATAAAATACCTCTTTCTATTCAAGAAGGGGAGGAATTCCGTTTAGACATTACGTTGAAATTAAATGAACCTGATTTTACTGAGTTTTATTATGAGTTAGAAAAATTAAAAACAAAATAAATCTATAAGGACTTATTTTTAATTCTATTTTTTGAAACAAAAGAATTAAACTAATAGTAAGGAGGTATTTAATGGGTATTTCAAATTTGATTGCAGCAGCAGCCCTCTGTTTATCAATTATTAGTTTCTTTAAAAGTAATAAAAGTAATAGAGCAGCTAAAGAATGGGAGATTCATAAAGAAAATGTAAGGAAAAAGGAAGTAGACGAACAAATTTTTCATTCTAAAAACAATAGTATGATATCCCTAATTCCTTCATTTCATTTATCGTTCAATGAAAAAATATTTATCAAAAATATTGCTAATGAAGAGCACTTTATTTTACCAATTTCTTTAATCAACTTGGGACGAGAGTCTGCAACAAATATAAGGCTTGAGTCAATGACGCAAAATGGAGGTTTAGAAGATTACTTCAAAACCGGAAGATTAAGGGGAAATATTCACTTTATACACGAATATTTAGATAAACAGTATGCGTTTCCCGGAGAAACTGTAAAATTTTCCGCGTGTTGTAAGAAACATGATAAAGCACATGATGTTTTCTTTAAGATAAAATTTTCAGATTTAGTGGGACGTACATACGAGCAAGAATTCCGTTTCCAGTATTGCCATAAAATCACAAATAATTTTTCAATGAATCATACCTCAAATTTGCCAGTATGCATTGAAGATGATGATAAAACAGGTAACTCTTTTTCTATAATCTAATAATAAAAGTAATGCATGTTAGCTTTACAATTTAATTTCCTTAAGATTGTATGTAACTAAATTTGAATATTGGAGTTTTGGAAATCTGCAACAGATTAGGTGAAAAATTGCATTTTTATTGCACTTTTTATTATTTTCTATACAGTTTATTTGTTTTTATATGCTCCCAAACCCCTTGATATTAAAGCATTTTTCTTTATATGCTGTACGCTTAAAACAGAGTGGGAATGAAAAGCTAACTTGATTTGAAATGAGAACGCCTATTTAACAGTGTTTTTCCTAACCTAAAACGAGCAAATTGATATAAAATGATATAGTTCCCTGCCAAAATCCCTGCCAAAAACAAATTGGCAGGGATTATTTTTTTAAAATATACGTTTGCACTAGCATTGCATTAATTAAAACTAAAAATCAAGAATATCCTAAACTTTCGCTAATTCACTGTTATCCAAAGAAAAAGTCCTTTATAATGGATATAGTCAGGTGGTAACCCGTCCAAATCCACCAATAAAGGACCAAAACTCATGGACAAGGTTACAATCAAAACTTCATTTGGGCAATGGTTTTCACCAATAAACCTTCAATTAATTGAAGAACATGTGAAAACGATGAAATTAGATTACTATACGAAAAAAAATTAACGACAGCGTCATTCTTAAAGGAGGTGAAGGGCTACAATTTGTTAAAATAACCTGACTTTTCGATAATCTCTTCACCTTCTAAAAGTGTGGCTTCCTCTACGGACATACCGGTTTTTTCAAGAAATGCCTGAACAGCATGATATCCGACGGCATATCCTCCACTTCGAGGTATTCCAGTGGATTCCATATCCTCATAGTCCAACAGCTGATCTCCAAATATATATTTGCGGACTTCATTAAAACCTTTTACAGAAAGGGCTCTTCCAATAATTTTACGAGTTTTGTCCAGTTCCTCACCGCTAAGATCTTTGACCCAGCGGCCTAAGAATTTATAACCATACATACTTTTCGCAAAACTCTCCGCCAGCCCTTCTATAGCTAAATACTTGGCAACTGTAACATCATTCATGAAATTCCAGTCCGTATTTTTAAATAGAACATTATGATGAAACTCATGGGCAATCACAGATGGAAGCATAGATAAATTTGTTTCATCCGGAGCAATAACAACTTGTATATATCCGGGAATCCCCCAAACCCTGTTATGCCTTGATTGTTGGCAAGTGCTAAGGAGTCACCCAGAAAAATTCCCAATAATACTTTTTCGGGTATAGGTACACCTGCCGCTTTAAGTCTATTCTCTGCATTTTCTATCGTTTCCCTCGCTACTTTCCAAGCATCAATCGATTGAAGTTTACCAAGTGCTTCTTTCATATCTGACTCATGACCTGTCAATGGCAATGCACCCATCCATTCCGGGTTATAAGGCATATACTTCTCTTTAAGTTCATAATATGGTTGTAAAAACTCTTTTTCATAAAACGCTTCCCTTTCATTATCAGGCGTCTCCAAAAGTTTTTTGATACAAATTATTGGTATTCAGGATTTTTAATTCCATTCTGCATTCTCCTTTATTGAGCATTGTTCTCTTCAACAATAGCCATTACTTTATCAAGACAGTTACGCTTTTCATTCAGATTAATTTTATGATCTTTCAATGCTGTAGCTTCATTACATGTTGTATTATTGATTTCCATCAAGTTGATATCCATGTACGGTAACATAAGATTTGCTGAAAAAGACCTTCAACTTTCTTCCAGTAAATCCGGCAGCTAGATGAATTCGCGTCACTTACAGTCCAACCGTGGTTCTTCCACATTTTGGACATTGTACCGAATTGAGATTTTCTTTGTTATTTCGCTTCATTTATCATTACTTCTTCCAAATTCCTGTTTTGTCAATGTATTCGAATATATCAGTGTCGAGACCGTGCTGTGCTGCATAATACGGTTGTTCGTTATAACGACGTTTCAGTGTGTCGGCAATGTCTTCGTCGCCTCCTGTAAACATTTCTAACAGCTCTCGCCATCGTGCTGCAAGTTTTTGAACTTCCGGGGCTTCCGGAGATGTGCCTTTTTCCATCTCTCCTCTTACTTTAGCAATCAATGGTGGCCATTCTTCCTCCGCTTTTTTTGATTTTGTCAGTACCTAAGATTTCACCCTGTTGCTTGATTTTTTCAATTTGTTCGGGAGTAAAATGGTAATGCTCTGACATAACAATCACTTCAATCGCTTCAAGGAATTCTTCCAAAGTGACATTTCCTTGTAAACGAATAGACTGTTCCATGGACTTCAGCTTTTGGTAAAGCTCTTCCTGTCGCCGGATATGTTCACGAATACGCTGGCGTTGCATCCGAATAATATCGGCCATTGAAGCATCGGAATTTCGCAAAAACTCTTGTGTATCCTTTAGTGAAAATCCTAAGTTGCGCAGCGAGATAATCTGATGTAGTTGTGCTATATTCTCTAATCCATATAAACGATGGCCTGATTCGGTACGCTCAGAAGGGACTAACAGACCGATCTTATCGTAGTGGTGAAGACTACGAACGGAAACCCCGGATTTTTTAGCCAATTCCCCCACTTTTAATAGATTCTTAGACATAGTTTGTTCCTCCCATGCATGGTATATTTGCTGCCGGCAATTATAGTTTACAACCTCACATAGTGTGAGGTTCAAGTACTTTTTTTGTTTCATTTTCCTTATTAGTTTAAAATGTTGACTTACCCATATATTTTTTAAAGTTAATAGATGATCAAATTGTTTTCATAGTATATCAAAAAAAACATGCTTTGTTCAGGCATTTCCCTAACTTATATCAACCATTACCGTTTATGTAGCCATTGATTTAAACTTAATAATATGAACCCTGCCAAAACCATAACTATAATCACGATCAACACTAAAGAAATGAAGTCACGATAAATGATTTGATTATTAGAGGAAATTTAGTGCACAATTGAGAAAATTATGACACGATTGGGTTAAATAAATTTGCTTTATAAACACTGATGCTTATTCAACTAACGAAGCAGGTTAGAGGTAAAAGAAAAGGTAAAAGGATAAAATATTAGGAGAGATACAGTTGAGTAAAAAAGCATTTCATATATATAACCTAATTTTTTTTGCTCTTGTTATTTTCATTTAATACATTAGCCTTATTTGGGGCTGGAATGAGTGAAGGTGGAATAAATTCTTTATGTGGTTTGCAACCGGCTTTCGTATGTCATCTGGGGCATTTTTTTATGTTAATGGAAAATGTGCTTCCTGTTGAAATAGCTTATGTATTTTTCAATCATATCAACAAAATTGATTTATTTGACGTAAATAGCAAGTGAAATGTCGTTCTTTGCTAGTTACAAAACGACATTAAGTTGATAATCTAATAACTGTCCCGCCAACAAGGCTGGACACAATCAAAAAAAATTAAATGTATAGAAAGGCTAATACGTTTGGAATTATGAATTAAGTTATTGTAGTGATTTTGATATTTGTAACTGATTTCTAAAATGATTTAGTCTCTTTTCTGCAATTTCATGTGTGACGTTAAATTTATTCCTTATTAAAGGAATACCTTCTGGTATATTCGCAATTTTATATTTTATTAACGACTTTTGTAGCATGAAAGTAGGAACACAGAAGTGTAGTGCAAAGTTGTTTGCTTTCCATTCTTGGTATTCAAGAAAAAGGCTGTTTATATGCAGAATTTGATTTCCGTGTTGAAATAAGACATGTCCTAGTTCATGCGCAAAATCTTCCCATTGTTCTTCAGTGGTAAGCCTAGAATCAATAATGATTTCATTTTCATATGTCCGACTGGAAATTTCTATAAAATGAACATTGATTCTTAATAATTCAGCAATATCCAACATATCTATTTGTTGGGAATAAAAGGCTAACTTGATTTGAAGTTAGAATGCCTATTTAACAGCGTTTTTCCTAACCTAAAACGAGCAAATTGATATAAAATGATATAGTTCCCTGCCAAAATCCCTGCCAAAAATAATTTGGCAGGGAATATTTTTTAGGTTTTTAGCTTCCACATGGAACTTATTTTGTAGCTATAAATAAAATTCGATTACTCAAATAATCATTATTAAATAATAAAGTTCAATGTGTTTTATATAATTTGTCACTTAAACATAAGCAAAGCTCATTCATTCGAGTAATCGGATTATCGTAAGGAAATAATAAAGACTAACTGTAAAGAAATCTTTACAATTAGTCTTTTTTTTGTTATTGTATGTGTAAAGATATCTTTACTTTGATTTGGAGGGGTGATTAATGAGAGTAATTAACCATATTCGAGAAATTCGTGAAAAAAGAGGAATAACTCAAGTTAAGATGGCTGAGGACTTACAAGTTACACGTCAAACTATAAATGCAATTGAAAAAAATAAGTATAATCCCAGCCTTGAGTTAGCATTAAAATTAATAGCATATTTTGATGTACCAATTGATGAAATCTTTATTTTGGAGGATGATGACAAATGAGTGTAAAAGACAGAAAAAAACGGGGGGAGATTTTAGCAAAGTGGACTCCATTCTTTATAATTACTTGTACTTTTATAGGTGTTGTTCTGGGTTCATTTCTTTTTTATTTTATTCAAGATGAATTTCCGTATGAAGTGCTTACGGGTGGTTTGGTAGCAACTATTATTTTGACAGTAATTGAAGTGATTAAACAGAAACGCAAAAAAAGATAATTTGCCTGAAGCAGATGAACGTGTTATTCATAATGTTTTCCGTTTTTTCGCATACGCATCACATATTTCCTTAGCTATTTTATTTATAGCTTTAGGTGTTTTTACACTTTTAGGAAACGAGTCGATTTCAATTTTTTTACCTTTGGATTTTTTTCTTTTCGTATATTTGGATTGTAGGTATAGGTGTTCTTATTATTAAAAGAAGGTAATAGGATTAAATTAATCGATAGTAAGGGATAAGCTAGTTATGAGCAGGGTATGAAAAAATATGGTACTGTTTTTTTCCACACTGATTAAAGCTATGGAAGGGGAGACTTTTTGAATGGAATGACCCTATAACTTAATTTGAAGTGGGAATGCTGATTTAACAGCATTTGTCCGAAGTTAAAATGGACAAAATAAGCTAAAAATAATAGTTCCCTACCAAAACCCTACCAAGAAAAAAATTTTGGTAGGGAATTTTGTTTTTTCGTTGCATTTTGGTAGGGACATTTTAATCAATTTATTGCATTAAGCTGATGTACTTTTGACATTTGTAGTTGGTTTCTAAAATGAATCAATTTTTTTCTGCAACTTCAGCTGTAATGTTTAAACTGTTATCAAATACCAACGAAATGGCAAGTCTGATGGTTTCAAAAATTAATGATCTCGATTTTCTTTCCCGATGTGGTATAAAAATAAGAACCTTGGTATTCTCATTTCGTCGAAAGAATTAATTCATTCGACGAAATAGAAAAAGACAGTTTCTGAAATGCTTTGGAGAAAAAGATTCTATTCGTTCAAAAATATAAACCATCTTATAGGGAGAGGGAAAATGATTAATCAGGAAGACGAACAAAATCTAGTATACGAATTTAAAAAAAATCAGGATATATTATTTGCAATCGGGAATCAAACTAGGCAAGCCATCCTTATAACCCTTATGCAAGGACTACAACATCCCGGTATGCGAGTGGGAGAGATTACGGCAAAAACACATCTTTCACGCCCATCTGTATCCCATCATTTAAAAATTTTGAAGGATGCAAAGATCATTAATGTGCATAAAGAGGGGACTATGAATTATTATCACTTGGACTCAAAAAGCAATCTTAAATCACTTAAAAATCTCGTTGCTCAAATCGAGAAAATGTTTTTGAAATGTGAAGCAGGCACTATTTTATATCAGGTCGAAAGGAACGGAGGATGAAAATGAGTGTAGAAACTAAGGTAGTGGAAGCGGTTAATGGCGTAAAAATCCCTCAATTAGGCTTCGGGGTGTATAAAATAAAGAAAAAGGAAGAGTTTGAAACGGCTATTAGTGAGGCTATCCGGATAGTTTTCGCCATTTTGATACGGCAAAAATTTATGGAAATGAAAAAGCATTAGGCACAGCCATTGAAAAAAGCCAGATTCCTCGAGAGCAATTTTTTATTACTTCAAAAGTGTGGAATACGGAGCATGGTTACAAAGCTACTAAGAAAGCTTTTGAACAAACTTGTACAAAGCTGAATGTAAAATACCTTGATATGTACCTCATCCATTTTGCTTCACCTCATTATCTAGAAACATGGAAAGCAATGGAGGAGTTGTACATGGAAGGAAGGATTAAGGTTATTGGGGTTGCGAATTTTGAAATTAAACACCATGAAAAACTCATGAAACATTCCAAAATTCCACCGATGATTAATCAGGTTGAGACTCACCCAGAGTTTCCGCAAAATGAACTTCATGATTACCTCAAGAATCACCGCATTTTACATGAGGCTTGGGGTCCGTTAGGGCAAGGGAATAAAGCGTTGCTAGAACATCCAGAATTAAAAATCATTGCCCATGAACATCAGAAAACTGTAGCTCAAGTCATTCTACGTTGGCATCTCCAACGAGGAATAATTATTATTCCAAAATCATCAAATCCAAAAAGAATTAAAGAAAACAGCGAAATCTTTAATTTTACGTTATCCAGGGAAGAAATGGGGAAAATCAACCAACTCAACACGGTAGAAGATATTCGATAAACCCCACTGGTTACATTATTCATCCATTTTACAATGGACTGATGAAAATTTTAAGTAAGTTCATTAGTGTTGCATAAACTATAATTGAAAATTCACGCTATTTGATGTTGTGATTATGAGCCAAAAAGATAAACACGCTAATAAAGGTGGCTCCATCCGATTAGAATTTGTTTGCAATTAGGCTTTTGTGACAACGACAGTTTATTTGTTAAGAGACTGCTGTCCCTCTTATTTTACGGGCCCAGATATGAGCAGATTTCAAAAGTACAGCCTTTAAATACCGACTAATTTGTAGTAATTTCCGTTTACTGTGCGTTTCTAATTGAGCTAGTCATTTAAGCAATAGACGATGAGTGCGATGTATACTTGATTATGGATGGCCCATTTAAAGCATTGTAATTCTTGTGTAATTTGTCTTTTGGTGAATTTGGCTAACCAAATCCAGAAAGAGTTGTTGAAATATCACTGGATTCATCCCATTCAGTCTTCGGGATAATTGCGAAACACTGATGGAGTCAAGGTTCGCGCCTTTTTGAAGCCGTTCATTAAAAAGACAATCACTGAGTGAATGGAGGCTTTCTTCCGTTTCATGAAGCTGTGCATATAGCAGTAATTTATTTTTTTCGTATAAGCGTCTAATTTCATTGTTTTCATATTTTCTTCAAATAATCGAAGATAATTGGTGAAAATCATTGTGCAAATGAAGAGTTTTTCGTGGCTTAGTTTCAGCCGATTAGCAATTTCTCCACGGTGGTCCATCATGTAGAATGGGAATAAAAATACAACTTGATTTGAAGAGAGAACACCTATTTGACAGCATTTAGCTTAACCTAAAACGAGCAAATTGATATAGTTCCCTGCCAAAAATAATTTGGTGGGGATTATATTTTCAAATTATGCATCCAAAATTCTTGTTCAGTACAAATAAAGTTATTTCCTTTCAACAACGAGAAGCCGCGTTCTTCCATTGAAAAATGCGGCTACTTCAAAAAATAGTTGTTTCCTTTTTTATTCTAACTCAAATACCGCAATCAGACTTAGTGACAAGATATTAGCTGGTTTATTGTCACTCAACAATTAAAGGATAAGTTAGCAAATAGTATTTACAATTGACTTTGAATCAATTATAATCGACTATAAGTCGATGATTTTGAGTCGATTAATAATTTATTTCATTCTGAGTGGAGGAATCTGTTCATGAGCAAAAAAAGTGATTCTAATAACAGGGGCGTCATCCGGTATCGGTAAGGCGACAGCCCGAAAGCTTCTGTCGGAAGGTCATACGGTGTACACTGCTGCAAGAAGAGTTGAGCAAATGCAAGAGCTTCAAAGCTTAGGCGCTGTAACAATCTCCTTGGACGTAACGAAAGAGGAACATGTACAAGCGTGTATCGAAAAAAAATTATCAGTGAACAAGAGAAAATCGATGTGCTGTTCAATAATGCCGGATTTGGCCTTTTTGGAAGTATGGAAGAAATTAGCCTTGATGATGCGAAATATCAGTTCGATGTAAATTTATTCGGTCTTTCCAGACTTACGCAGCTTGTTGTACCATATATGAGAGGGCAAAGAAGTGGAAAAATTATTAATACCTCCTCAGTGGCGGGGAAAATGTACGGTCCGATGGTGGCTTGGTACACGGCAAGCAAGCATGCGCTAGAAGGTTGGTCAGATTGCTTGAGATTAGAACTGAGACCATTTGGTATTGACGTAGTTATCATCGAGCCGGGAACGATTGAGACTGCATTTGGAAATTTGGTAAGCGAACGCTTATTGGAACAATCAGGAAAAGGTCCATATAAGAACCTGGCACATTCAATTGCCAAGACAGCTCAGAACTCCTCTGTGGCAGGCGGAGGCTCGTCTCCTAATCTGGTGGCGAATACGGTTTCAACAGCAATTGCAGCCAGCCGTCCCAAGCCAGATATGCTGTTGGCAAGATGGCGAAGCCCGTCATTTTTCTAAGAAAATGGCTGGGGGACAAAAACTTTGACCGGCTTATAATGAGTCAGATGAAATAAGAATCGGGAATGAATCGAGGTATCAAATCAATGAAGAGAGCCATGACGGAAAGCGCTAAAGCAGAGAAAGCCAGAATGATTCTGGACACCGCCCGGGAAATGTATCGAAACGGGGAATACGAAGAGATAAAAATGAGTGATATTGCCAAAGCAGCAAAGATTTCTAACGGAACGCTATTTTATTATTACAAAACGAAAGAAATTTTGTTTATGGAAATGCTGTTTTTGGAATATGAAACCCGCTTTCGCCATTTTCTAAACGTTCTGGATCCAATCAAAAAAATGACTTATGAACAATTTAAAGTTTTTTTTCTCGACGAGATGGCTGGGATTTTAGAACAGGATTCCGTCTTTATTCGATTATGTGCGATTAAGAATACGATTCTGGAGAAAAATATTGATGAAGAAACGGCGCTCAAAGCCACTCGGGCCATGTCCACTGCTTTGGAACCAGTGTTGCGACTTCTGACGGAACGAGTAAGTTTTTTTAGTGAAGAGGCCTTTTTTCATTTGCTTGGGGCACAGAACGCGATCATCGTCGGCTATGTGAATATCGCCAACATGCCGGATGTGATGTACAATGCGATTACTGAACAAAGGATCAAGGCTTTCAGGTAAATTTTAAAGAAAATGCCCTAACTGCAATGGAGTATTACCTTGACGGCTGGCTCAAATCTCTTCAAGGAACCCGGACATTATAGGCGTCAACAGGTGGAATGAAAAGCTAACTTGATTTGAGTGAGAACGCCTATTTAACAGCGTTTTTCCTAACCTAAAACGAGCAAATTGATATAAAATGATATAGTTCCCTATCAAAAACCCTACCAAGAAAAAATTTTGGTAGGGAATTTTGTGTTTTCGTTGAATTTTGGTAGGGAATATTTATTCAATTTATTGCATTAAGTTGATGTACTTTTGACACTTGAAGTTGGTTTCTAAAATGAATCAATTTTTTTTCTGCAACTTCATCTGTAACATTATAGTTGGTTTTTATAAAAGGTATAGCTTCTGGTATACTCTCGATTTTATATATTAGTAACGATTTTTGTAACATGAAAGTAGGCAAAAAAATGTATTACGAAATTAGTGGCTTTCCATTCTTGATATTCGAGATAAAGGCTATTTATACTTAAAATTTGGTTTCCATAATGAAATAGAATATGACAAAGTTCGTGTGCAAAATCTTCCCACTGTTCTTCAGAAGATAAACGAGAATCAATAATTATTTCACCTTGATAACTTCTGCTGGTAATTTTTTTTCAAAATAAAATAAAGCCGTTTAATTTACAATAAAGTTGTTTAAAAACTTTGATTCGCTTAATTCCATCAACGGACCATTTAATTGAATAACAAGAGTATCGAGCAATCGAGAAGAAGTCTTGTACAGTCATATGTGATATATTTACACTAACTCCAAATTGAACTTCTATCGAATGTATACTTTATAGTTAATGTGGAGGGATTCTAATATGAAAGAGGAGTTGAAATCGCATGGCAAGTATTGAGCAATTGCAAAAAATAAATACACCAGCCAATCAGGTATACTTAGCATTAACAACGAATGAAGGCTTGTCTGAAGTATGGACAAAGGACCTGAGAGTTGAAGCGGTCGTTGGAAAGGTGAATGAGTTTCGCTTTGGTCCTAATGATACAGCCAAAATGAAAGTCATTGAGCTTGTTTCAAACAAGCGGGTTAGCTGGGAATGCGTGGACGCTGATGCCGATCCGGAATGGATCGGGACTACAATTACATTTGAATTAACTGAATCTAACGGCACCACAACCGTTGATTTAAGCCATGCTCAGTGGAAAGAAATTACGTCATGTTACAAATTTTGCAATTACAACTGGGCGATGTTTTTGCTGAGCTTGAAGCAGTACTGTGAGCTTGGGAAAGGCACACCCTACCAAGAAAGAACTCTTTAGAAAAGAAGAGTTCTGAATCTTTGGAAAGAATGAATATACACATCTGTTTAATGATTATGCAGCAATAGGGCAAGATTGGGGCATAAGGATTTGATTTTTAAACGACTTTATTGTTACTTCCATAAGTTTGTATTCAGTAATTGCACAAGAAATTAAGCAACTTTATTTTTACACCGTCCACATTTTCAGACGGTGTAATGTGCTTTTTCAGCATCAAAATTAAAACAACTTTATTATCATTACACATATAGAACTAATATGTAGTTTTTGAATTAGATTGAATCAATTGATTTCTATAATGATTCAGTCTTTTTAGTGCAATTTCATGTCTAACTTTGAATTTATTTTTGATTATATAGATACCTTCATTAATGGTATTTATTTTATATTTTTGCAACATATACAGGGTATTTCTGCAAAGTGCTGCAGGAAGGGATGATTCACGGGATGATGACATACGCTGCTTAAGCGTAGAGCCGAACGGCATCACTGTGCATGAGGCCCACCAGCGTCGTGGCAGAAACAATCAACACCTAAATCCTAATTTCGATAATGATTAACACTAAAACTATATAGTACTTTAATCAGAAAAAGCATGCTAACAATCATCATAAAACTCTCCATTCCAAGTATAGGAATACCAGCTATTCCAGTACACAGTAAAAACCCTCCCACAAAAATTTGATTGTCTTTCTTTATGGAAATAATGATAAAAGAACATATAGTAGTATAAATCCAAACTAGAATAACACTCCAAATGGAGACACCTAGTAAAATTGCAACAAGTATTAAATGAAAATGGATAGATATGAATATACATTGTCTCTTTTCATTATTTTCGTAATACTTACTTGTAGACTTAGTAAAATTAGCTATACACCCCGAAAAAAATATCAAATATCAACAGAAATGCTATTACAATCCTCCATAGTGAAATCCCATAATAAATACTAGGGTAATAAAGAAATAATAATGTAGTAAGTATGATTCCAAAGAGTAAAATACTTATTAGTTGAATCATACTTTGTCTCTCACCAAAAGCCTCATGAAAAATATTTGGGATTTTAATATCCATTTTTCCACCTTCTTTTTTTGTAGTTATTATATAATTTAACTATATAACTATATAAAAGTAATATCAAGAAGAAATGTAGTAAAATATTGAATCACTCTAAAACTTCATCTATAATTAGAATGAGGTGACAAATAGTATGGATGGATTTGAAAGAAGAAAAGAAAAAAAAATAAAACAGATATACTCGGCTTCATTTGAATTAGTTATGAAGCATGGATTTGATAAAGTGAGAGTCGATGAAATTGCAAGTAAAGCTCGTGTTTCCCCTGCTACAATTTACAATTATTTTGGAACTAAGGAAGAACTGTATCAACAAACGTTTAATAATTGGATAGATTCAAAACTAAGAGAGTATGAAGTAATACTAAATTCAAAGATTCCTTTTAATGAAAAAATTAAAGACATAATGACTCATGAAGTAAAAAACATTAGAGTTTTGACAAATCTAAGCCAGAAACACCCAAAATCAGTTCATTATTTTCTTCACAAGTCAGAAGAAAAAGCTGAATCTTTTTATCTCAAGTTAATACAACAAGGAAAAAGAGATGGATATATTTCTTCTCTATATTCGGAACAGATTCTAAAGAAGTACTTTAAAGTATTCTTTCATGAAATAAACGTGGTTATCTACACAAAAAATAACAATAATAACGAAGATATAGAACAACTTTTACAGCTGTTTTTCCACGGATTATCCCCTAATCAAAAGTAATTAAATTAGTTAAATAAGTCGTTAGCTCATACGCATCCTCTACAAACTGACTGATATTCATCGATTCTTCTGGAATGTCTTCAGAGTACGACAGGACTGATCCTCGTTGATCCCAGTTTACGACGACGAAGTTTTTTTTCTAATGCAGTCTGATAATAAGGAGCCCATCCAATTTGCGCATTTCCTGGTCCACTTGTGGACGCCTTGCTGAGTATTTAATCAGCTACTTTTTATTGAGGTTATTAATCACCATCATGACCATTAAATGGAACGAAACAGCTGATTAATGGGAGAGGGGTCTCCCATATAATCAGTTGCTTCGTTATGTGTTTTTATCATAACGAGGATCTTAAAGACCAAAGCTTCAAACCCTTTGATTTACTGGATCTCTACTGAATCCTCGTTATGAGAAGGCGGGAATCAAGGCGATAACCAAAAATACCAAAAAGACTAAAGCGACAGGAGGATTATTTCTGTAGTCTTATCTTGATATTGGATCGGGGAAAGGTCATTAAGTTAGGATTTTCGCTATGAATGACAAATTTGTCACTTTGCACTCTGTAACATCGATTGTTGTGGAGGGAACAAGGAGGTATCGTATTGCTTGTAGAAGGAGGAAGATCGAATGAATACAATTATTCAGACAAAAATTTTATCTAAATCATACGGAAAAACACAGGTCCTAAAAAAAATATCGATTTAACAATTGATCAAGGAGAATTCACAGCGATAATGGGCCCGTCTGGAGCCGGGAAAACAACGTTAATGAATACCTTATCAACCATTGATACATTTAGCGGTGGGGATGTTTGGCTCGAAGGACAGTAGATTTGAAAAGGAAGTCGCTGCGCCAATTTCGCCATGGGGTTTATCTTTCAAGATTACAACTTGCTTGATACGTTGACGGTGAAGGAAAATATATTGCTGCCACTCTCATTACAAAGAACACCTATTGAGGAAATGGAAAAACGATTAGGACGGATTGTCCAAGAGTTAATGATTAAATCCATTCTTGCTCAATATTCTTCTGAAATATCGGGTGGGCAAAAACAGCGGACAGCCGCAGCTCGTGCCATAATTACAAACCCTGCAGTTGTTTTTGCGGATGAACCGACAGGTGCGCTTGATTCTCGTTCAGCTACGCAATTGCTGCAACAGCTTGAGTCACTGAATGAAACGTTCAAGACGGCCATTCTAATGATTACACACGATCCATACGCCAGCTATTGTAAGCGTGTCATTTACTTGCGTGACGGAAAAATAGTGAATGAAATGGCGAAGGGAGAACAAAGTCAAAAAGAATTATTCGACCGAATCCTGACGATTCAGAGTGCTATTGGGGGTGAAGGGAAATGAGTTTGCTGGATTTATCATGGCGCAATATTAAGCGCAATTTCCGGACGTATTCGCTCTATTTCGCTTCGATGGTCAACGGTGTCATCATTTACTTTACTTTTTCGTCTTTAATGTTTCATGACGATATTTTATCCACACTTGAAAATAAAGACAATTTCCAGCTGGGGGTGACCATTGCGTCTGTTGCGGTCTTCCTGTTCATCATCTTCTTCATTCTGTACGCCAATTCATTTTTTATGAGGCAGCGAAAACAAGAAATAGGGATGTGCCTGCTGTTTGGGAC
The DNA here is from genome assembly GCA_001310555.1 of Bacillus sp. JCM 19058. Next base: position 8,758 of record BAXO01000078.1, on the reverse strand, counting down.
CGAAAAGCCCTTCAAATCGTCAAGGCTGCTTGCTTTGTTGTCCATCCTGTTTTTAGGAACGGCCTACCTATTGTCCAATCGTCAACCATATTTTGGGGGGATTATTTTGCGGTTAGCTTAATTGCGGTAATCGTGGGGATTCTTGGCGGAACGTATTTGTTCTTTCGTCAATTTTCAGGCTGGCTATTGGAGAGGATACAAAGAAGTAATAAATACTTTCAAGGGAATAAAGCGTTATGGACTTCTTCACTGTGCGAATTTCGCTTTCAGATTTTGATCCTCACCTCAAAATGGTTATGCAATGGGCTTTTTTTAATATTTCAATTAGGCTGGTTTAGCTATCGCTGGCATGACCTTTTGCAAGATCCATGTTTGAAGATATTCAGTACAGCAGCTGGTAGAGAAGTATCTATACCAGCTTCTTTAGATGTCTGGACGACGTGCTCGACGCTCGCCAAACCCATAGCAAGTTTTTCGACATCGCCGTGATGTTTGCCCGCGTCAATCAGGGGGGTGTAGAAATGAAGTAACTTCGGCAGAGTAGACAGCATATCCGAGACGTATGGCAGGAACTGTTCAGCCGTGATTCCATTTGCTTCCGCGACTGCAAGAGCATGAAGATGGCTGAGCATAGTGGTCCAGAATACATCTATCTGTATCTGGTAATACAGCATGGCAAGACCCGGGTCCTCGCCCTTAAAGTCAGTACCTGTTAGCACTTCTAGCTATTCTTTTGAGCTTCGAAGATCTCTCTTGGACCACTATATAGTGTGACGGATTCTGGATTGCCGATTCCTGAAGGCGAAGCCAACACACCGCCAGTGAGATGCCAAGCCTTGCGTTCAGCTAACCACATCGATGCTTCACCGACTGTCTCAGGGGTATCCGAACTCAGGTTCACAAATACTTTTCCAGATAATTGCTCTGAGATGGGTTCTAGAATAGTGTACATCGCATCATAGTCCGTTAGGCTAAGTATGACCAATTCGTTGGAGGTAATCGCTTCGTTGGCTGTGGATACCCTAGTGGCCCCCTTGACATTACCACTAGGGTCAATGTCAACTACATACCACCACATGCTTTGAAATAACTCCAATCCGAACTTATCATCTTACCGTTTGCCACCAGACCCCGGCTTGGTAGCCCGGTGCAGCCAAATTATTAGATTTTATAAAAATTAATATGATCATCCCTTTAACTCAGAATAGGCAATGGTTTGAGTACTCATGCAGCAAGAAAGCAGTATATTAGCTGACCTGGTCAGTTAATATACTGCAGATGTTTTCTTCCTGTATCAATAAAAAGTGGTGCCCTACTCACATGGATTGCCCCCTATGCTTTGATTCATTTCTTTAGTAAAAAGCACGCTATCTCGATTATTATGAAATCGGAAAGTAGACAACCCATCATTGTTCTCAGTACTCCCGTTCCGGTGTGGGTTTTGGGGCTGGGCTTCGAATCATCCTGTGCAGAACTTATACTTCTAGTTCATTTGCTAAATCCTTCGCCATCATTCTCCTTTGTTCTGTAGCTTTAAAGGATCTCGAAAATGGTACCTAATGACTAAATTCCTTTATCCTTGTTCCCTTTTATTGCTGCACCTTCAAACTGGCTGCCAATGATAAAGCCGAGAAGGCTGAAGAGAAAGAGAACAGAGAACAATATGCCATATTGGAATGTCGCTTCGCCCCAAGTAGACGTTAAAGCGAGAACGCTCGTCAATAGGGGGATTCCGGCAGCCCCTCCTATGTTTCGGCTCAGTTGAATCATACCGCCTACCGTCGCTTGTTCTTGTTTAGATACGGCGTTCTGTGCAGGAAGTAAGAACGTTGGCATTAAGATCCCGATTCCGGAGCCGATGACGAACGCACTTATATAATTTAAAAACAACGGTAGATTCAGCAAACCGGTGAGACTTGTGACGAGCAAGCCTGTAGAAGCAGTGAGCCAACCTATTTGAGCTAACGTCTTGAAAGAACGTTTTTTTAAGCATACGCCCAGCAAACATAATCCCGATGCTTAGCCCTAAAGTTAAAGGGATTAAAAATTGAACACTATTTGCCGGGCCGCTTAATACCGTCGCTGCATATAACGGAAATATGGCAATCGTCCCATACATTAAGGTTCCAACAAGCAGCACTTACGTTAGCAAACATCACGTTTCGAATTGAAACCAGACGTTGTGGCAAGATCGGATCCGGATGTCTATTCTGTTGAAATATAAACCCAACGAGCGCTAGTATACTCCCCGTAATCATCATCGCCGTTTGCACCCCCCAACCCGTCTGTTCAAATAGGGTCCACGTCTGTACAAATAAGGCGATAGCCATCCCGAGCAGACTCGCACCCAAAAAGTCAACACGTTTCAAGGACGGGGTTGCTTTTGTGTTATCCCTGTTGTTCTCGGTGAATAGGATCGTGGCTAAAGAAAGGATGCCAAATGGTAGCACCATAAAGAACGCTGCAGACCATCCCATCGTTACAGCGATCCACCCTCCTGCGAGCGGGCCAATCAGATTGGACAGCAATTGAACTGCGGCAAAGACGCTAAAGGCTCTCCCTCTCGTTTCAATCGGAAACAAGATGCTGATGAACGCAATTGTAACAGGACCGAGCATTCCGGCTCCAACGCCTTGAACCAATCTACCTGTGACTAATAATGGTAATGTAGACGCAAATCCACACCATAAGGAACCAATCAAAAAAAATCGACATCCCCAAGACGAAAAACAATTTATAGCCATACATGTCAGCCAGTTTGGCAAACAACGGGATTGTCACAGTCGACATAAGCAAATACCCACTAAAGACCCATCCATACAAATGGGAATCTCCTAACTGTTCTGTAACCTGGGGCAAGATGGTAGCGACAACTGTTTGCATGATCATGTTTGCCATTGCACCGAATAAAATACCTGTGAATACGATCCACCGCTTATTTTTCATCACTTAAAATCTCCACAAATCCTTGATCCCCATTTACACGAATCCTCTGCCCGGTTTTAATTTTCTTCGTGGCATCTTCAACACCGACAGCAGCCGGAATACCATACTCCCGTGCCACGACGGAACCGTGTGTCATCAGTCCGCCTACTTCTGTGACCAACGCTCTTGCCGATTGGAATAAGGGGGTCCAACCAGGATCCGTCCCCGGTGCAACGAGAATCTCTCCTTCATGAAGCGATGCTTCGTCTGGTTGAAGGATGACGCGGGCCTTGCCTTCCGCAATACCCGTGGAAACCGGACTGCCGACAAGGGCCCCTTGTGGGAAGTCTCCTTCTCTGGCAACCGTGACGATTTCTCCTTCACTCGTCATCACTCTTGGCGGCTTCAAGGTTTTCTGCCATTCATACGTTTCTATTCGCTCGGCGATGAGTTGGGCGACATCATCGATGAGTTGCCCTTTGGAGAGTTGGATCAATTCGTCTACAGTAAGGAAATACGCCTCTTCGACTTGTTGCAGAATCCCTTTCCGAACGAGTTCTTCTGCTTCTGAGATAATCGCTTGTTTACATTCATCAAAAATTAACGTTAATAAATACTTGTGATGCTCCCTAAGCCCTCCTAAATACCGATAGACGTCAATGAGGCGCCTGACTATTTTTCTCTTCAATCTGTTACGGCGTAGTTTGTACATGATCCGCTCTTCAGCTTCTCTTGCTTCCTGCTCCCCGTGTACATACTTGTTACGATGTTCGCCTGGTTGAACACTACGTATGTGACCCAATATCGCCGGTACGAGTTGGACAGGGGATTCACGCCAGCGGGGTCTAGTCAAATCAATTTCTCCAGCACATCTCGATCCATATAGAGCGAGAAAATCGACCATGGCGCTCTTGAATTGCTCTCCGCCGCATACAGTAGCCAATCCTTCATAAAAGGTCTCGTTATCGGCTGTCTTTATATATTCTTCCACTTCGGGGAGCTTACGAACTAAGTCAGCCAAATCGCCAATCTCTAACCCCATCTCGCTCGTCACGTTGCCTGGGAGTGATTTATTTAACTGGTGCAGTTCGTTGTCATCTCCTATCCACCGGGTGAGAACATTCTTGAGCACGATGTTTGAGATCATAAACGAAATGACATAATGGAAAATATTTGGTATCACATATTTAAAATACGCTCGGCACTGAAATTGGACTGCTTCTAACCGACTGGCTCCCCTTAAGCGCTGCAATTCGTCCCGGACCTCTGTCCATTTCTTTTGTATAAACACGTTTACTTTCTCATTGGCTGCTTTCGGATCACGCTTCAATAGGTTTTTGCGCACTTCTTTCATAACCGGTATGACCCCACGTACAATTTTAAATATTCCTCTTTTTACAGGGGTAGCCAAAAACGCTGGTCGTTGACTCACTTCACGAATGGCTCGACTAGCTGCTTCATCCATATTCTCAAAAACCCGTGGAAAGATTTTTCTACCGATCTTGTGACGCAGGATCTCGGAAAGATCAATAAATACTCTCCCTCCGATTTCCCAGAAATAGTGGAGGGGAATTGGAACGAGTGTTTTGATGACAGAAATGCCCAGCGGTTTAATCGGATCTGTCATCATTTGAAAATGGCCAAATGAGAATAGGACACGGAGCGGCTCTTGGGGGATGTCCGGCAGCGGATATAAGGATGTGATCGGCCGACTCTGGACGATGTATAGCTGTTCATTTTCAATGCAAAACTCAATATCCTGTGGTGAACCGAAGTGCTGTTCAATGCTTTTCCCCACTTTCGCTAGCTTCAAAATTTGATTGTCTGTTAGCGCTGCTGATGTCTGCTGAACGCGTGGCAGCTCTTCGGTAACTGTTCCCCCTTCAGGTAAAGAGTATATCGCTTTATGTTTGGCCGCTATCTTCCTTTCGATGATTTGTTCGGCTTTCACTTTGTATAAATCAGCGGATACCATTCCAGAGACGATCGCTTCTCCTAATCCAAAGCTGGCATCAATCGATACGACGTGGCGGTTGCCGTTGATCGGGTCGGCAGTAAATAGGATGCCTGAGATGTCTGGTTGAACCATCCGTTGAACAACAACCGACAGGTACACGTTACGATGATCAAACCCATTTTTCGCGCGATAAACAATGGCTCGGTCTGTAAACAGAGATGCCCAGCACATCCGAATGTGTTCGATGACTTGCTTCTTCCCTTTAACGTTTAAATACGTATCTTGTTGACCAGCAAATGATGCGGTCGGTAAATCTTCTGCTGTTGCACTGGAACGAATCGCATAAGCATAATCAGGCCCTACGGAATGCCAGGCTTGCCCAATCGCTTCATCAATCTGATCAGGAATGTCTAATTGCTGGATGTGGCTGCGAATGTACGCTCCCAACCTCCGCACTTCCTGCAAATCATTCGGGTCGGTGGCGTTTAAGGACTCTAATAACGATTCCATTTCAGGACTGGTGGCGATCATTTCTTGATACGCCTGAGTGGTTACACAAAATCCGCCTGGTACAGGAAACCCTGCCTGACTCAATTCACCTAGGTTTGCTCCCTTACCTCCTACGATCGAAAGACTGGATCGTCCGACTTGATTAAAAAGCAATACATATGAATCCATTGATATCTCCTTTCTGAGGCACGATGGTTAATTTTTATGGGTAATCGGAAAATAGTGTGGAAAATATTTATTTCTAATTGATATTCATATTAAAATCGTCCCTCTAGCTTCTTATACTTTTTGTAATACATTACGTAAAGTGGCGGCAAATTCATCTGGCATATCCGTGTAAGATACATGATGACCAGGGAAGGTAATCAACTCACATCCAAGTCTCTCAGCTAGAATTTCAGCCGTCTGGGCATACCATATCTTTTTTTCTTTGGACCATTCCCCCACAGCCATGAACATTTTAACCTTGTCTTGCTTTATTTTCTCTACATCCGGCAAATAGTTGGTGACTGGCAAGAGCTCATGTTTTATCATGAATCAGTAGTAACCTTCGCATCAATATAACTTTCAAGATTATTCTCCCTATGGTTATTTATCACTTTGGCAGCTTTGATCATCTTTAGGACTGGCGCATTAGCATTAATTCCAAAAAAAGAAGCGGAATGCAGCTAATGACGAGCCAAAGCGGAATGCAGTCAAATAGACTTTAGCAAAGAAGCGCTGCCATTTTTCAGCATTAGGAAGTACTCGGGTGGTTGGAGGTTCGTGGACGATTACCTTTCTTACCGCCTGAGGATGATTCTTAGCCATATCAAGTGCTATTACAGCACCGCTGCTAAGTCCAAAAACGGATGCTGATTCTTCGTCAACTTCCCGTAAAACAGCCATTGCATCACGGCTTTGCTGGCTTATTTCAAAATTCTGCGGATTGTTTATTGTACTTCGGGCATTGGCACGGCGATCATAGAGAATAACTTTATATTTATCTGCCAGAATATCAGCGACAAATGAATAGTGCCCACCATCTCCCCCACCGGGAGGAATCATCAACAGCGGCTGCCCTTGTCCTCGTACCTCATAGTAAAGTTCATCACCTTCAGTCATTACTCGACCTGCCTGTAAAGTAACTTCTTTGTTCTTCATATCCTCCACACTCCTTTTTGCACCAATTAACAATATGAATTAGTTGTTCATATCTGTACCATCCTTGAATTTACTTCTAGCGACTCTAGGGAATGAAAAGAGAATTCCACACTATTTTCCGACCACCCTTTATTTATCAGATTATTTGGTATATTTTATGGATCTATCGTGTAGACACCCATGTTTCACCTCTAAATTGGAAATTAACCATCTTGTTTTATAATTAATCACGATGTTGATTAGTCATCTTAATGTTTATTATAATGACTGTAGATGGCATTACAATCATCAATAATGCGCCTAGTGTCTACTACAGAACAATTCAATTCAGATTGTCGTTTTACAAACCATGTTTTTTAAAAAAAAGGATGTGACAGAATGGCAGAAAAAATGGACCGCAGGAAACGCAGAACGAAAAAAAATGTTGAGGCAAGCATTGTTGGAACTGATTAGAGAAAAGGGGTTGAAAAATGTTTCTGTTAGTGACCTTACGGAGCGTGCTGACATCAATAGAGGCACATTTTACCTCCACTTTCGCGATGTTGACGACATGCTCGAACAATATCAAGAGGAATTGCTGGCTGAGGTAAAAGAAAGAACGAAGGAATTAGATCTTGATCAATTAAAACGTTATACAGACGAACCTTATCCAGTGATTATTTCTGTATTGGAATTCATTGTAGAGCAAGCAGATTTGCTCAACGCGCTTTTTGGGCCGCAAGGGGATCCATCCTTCTTGTTGAAATGGAAACAGTTTATGAAAGCACGAGCCTTGGAAAAGTTGAGCGAAACACAGACCGATCATGGTGAAAGGTTAGTCCCTCCCGAATATTTAGCTACTCTGATAGCCTCTGCTCAACTAGGCATCATTCAACACTGGCTTGAGGCCGGAATGGATCTTTCCCTTGAGGAAGTGGCATCGCTCATCACAAATTTTGCTGTGCATGGTCCTCTCACAACGCTTGGGCTAAAAGAGCAATAAGGTAAAGCTTTCTTTGATTGAATGTGATATATTTAGCCCAAGCTATTATTATTAAATATGGAGTTGAGGGATAGTATGGCGCGTTATAATAAAGCAAATTCAATTAGGTTGAAAAATTTACGAAAAGATGAAATCATTACAACAGCCTTAAGAGTATTCGCTGAAAAAGGGTTTGAGAATACAACAATGCAAACCATTGCGAGTGAAACAGGCATAAGTAAAGGATTAATGTATCATTATTTTCCCTCTAAAAATGATATTGTTCAAGCATGTATAGAGTGGGCAATGGATGATTCCAAAAATCTTATTGATGAAATGGAGCATTTACCTGGGACGTCCATAGAAAAGCTGCTCTATTTTTCTAGAGGGTCATTATCTCAGGAGAGAAGAGACTCCTTTAGAATTATTCAACGGTTGATCACGGTAGATGAGAAAATTCACAAACGATTTGTGGAGCAATTTAACCAACTCATTACAGAAAAGTTGATACCTGTTTTTATTGAAGGTCAAAATAAAAATGAAATTGTGGACAGGGACCCCGAAAAAATTGTTGATCTATATTTAACTGTTTTAGCGGGGGTGTTGCAGGAACAATTAGATTGGGAAGAAGAGGCGTTCAACTGGAATATAAAACGATTACTTAAGATTGTAGAATATTAATTGGAAGTGCTGCTTGAAAATGTAGCAGCATTTTTTTTATTGACTCATTTATTTTTTTTACTGTAATATATTGACTGACCAAGTCGGTTAATATACTTTAGGAGGAATAATATGGGGAATAAGTCTGATCATTATCCTCACAAGAGAAGCCTTGCTCCTGATCTTGGGAGAGGATTTATGTTATTGCTGATCGTTGTTGCACATGCTCCTTTGTTTTTATACACAGCAGAACCAGCCATTTTCAGCCGTCCGTTTGGTGAGAATCTAATGGATGATCTTGTGAACTTCGTCGGTTTGGTATTTGTTGATAACCGTGCTTTTCCTATGTTCGCCGTTCTTTTTGGCTATGGGATGGTGCTGATGTTAAAAGGACAAATTCGACGCGGTGTCTCAGAAGGAAATATAAAAAAGATTCTTAAGCGCAGATCCTGGTTCTTGATCCTATTTGGATTTATCCATTTTGTTTTTATTGGCGGGGCAGATATTCTTGCCTTATACGGTTTTTCCGGATTACTAATCGGATGGTTGTTATTTAAGTCTGAGAAAATTAAAGTACGCACATTGATACTTGTAAGTATCGG
>BAXO01000077.1 GCA_001310555.1 Bacillus sp. JCM 19058 | reverse complement strand
GTGAGAAGCGGCAGAACTGCACTTACATACTACGATGAGTCAAATGGATGGAATTGTTTCGGCAGGAAGCTACGTGGAACGCGCTGCGAAATGGGGACATTCTGCTGTGGCGATTACCGATCACGGCGTTGTTCAGGCCTTTCCGGAAGCCTATGCCGCCGGAAAAAAAGCACGGGGTCAAAATTTTGTACGGTTTAGAAGCGAACCTCGTCGATGATGGCGTTCCTATTGCTTATAATGAGGCGCATCGGCCTTTACTTGAGGAAGAATACGTCGTCTTCGACGTGGAAACTACGGGACTGTCGGCAGTTTACAATACGATTATCGAGCTAGCAGCAGTCAAAATAAAAGGCGGAGAAATCGTCGATCGCTTCGAATCGTTTGCCGATCCGCATGAGCCGCTAACGAACACGATCATTGAACTAACTGGGATTACCGATGACATGGTTAAGGGGCAACCTGAAGTCGGCGATGTTTTGCGCGATTTTCAAGCCTTTGTTGGCGATGCGGTGCTTGTTGCCCACAATGCTAGCTTTGATATGGGCTTCATTAACGTCGGATTTCAGAAAATTGGCTTAGGGGAAGCAACCAATCCGGTCATTGATACGCTGGAGTTAGGTCGCTTTTTATACCCCGAATTGAAAAACCACCGCTTAAACACGCTTTGTAAAAAGTTCGATATTGAGCTTGTCAGCCATCACCGGGCAATATACGATGCTGAAGCGACCGGTTACCTTCTTTGGAAAATGGTGCGAGATGCAGTAGACAAAGAAGTGATGTTTCACGATGAGCTTAACAATAATATGGGACAAGGAAATTTCCACCGACAACGTCCGTCGCATTGTACAATTTTGGCACAAAATCAAGAAGGCTTAAAAAATCTCTATCATCTCGTTTCGATGGCGCATGTCGATTATTTCTTTCGGACGCCACGAATTCCGCGCTCCCAGCTGCAGAAGCATCGGCAAGGACTTTTAATCGGCAGTGCCTGCGATCAAGGCGAGATTTTTGAAGGAATGATGCAAAAATCGTTCGAGAGGTGGAACAAATTGCCGGATTTTACGATTATATCGAGGTGCAGCCGCTAGATAACTACCAGCATCTCATTGAAAAAGAGCTTGTTAAAAATAAGCAGGCACTGGAGGATATTGTCACAAAGGTTGTTTCCCTTGGAGAAAAGCTGAATAAGCCAGTCGTGGCGACCGGTAACGTGCATTATCTTGATGAGGAAGATTATATTTATCGTAAAATTTTGATCGCTTCCCAAGGAGGAGCCAATCCATTAAACAAGCAAACGCTGCCGCAGGTTCATTTTCGCACGACCGGCGAAATGCTGGAAGCCTTTCAATTTATTGGCGCTGAAAAAGCGAAGGAGATCGTCGTTGAAAACACGCAGAAAATTGCAGATCTTTGCGGAGATATTCAGCCGATACCCGATGACCTGTACACGCCAAAAATCGAAGGAGCAGACACGGAAATACGCGAAATGAGCTATAAGCGAGCACGCTCGATTTACGGGGAAGAGCTGCCGGAACTCGTCGAGGCCAGGATAGAAAAGGAACTAAGCAGTATTATCGGCCACGGGTTTGCCGTCATTTATTTAATCTCTCATAAACTCGTGAAAAAATCGTTGAACGATGGCTACCTTGTTGGCTCCAGGGGCTCGGTCGGCTCGTCATTCGTAGCGACAATGACTGAAATTACTGAGGTGAATCCGCTACCTCCTCATTATGTATGTCCAAACTGTCATCACTCCCATTTCTTTGACGATGGTTCGATCGGCTCGGGCTATGATTTGCCCAATAAGGATTGTCCGGAGTGCGGAACGGCCTATATTAAAGATGGGCAGGATATTCCGTTTGAAACCTTCCTCGGCTTTAAAGGGGATAAGGTGCCGGATATAGATTTGAACTTTTCGGGTGAGTACCAGCCTCGTGCCCACCATTACACGAAGGAGCTTTTTGGCGAGGAATATGTATATCGTGCTGGGACGATTGGCACTGTGGCAGAAAAAAAACGGCGTACGGCTATGTGAAAGGCTATCAAGGAGATCACGATCTGCAAATGCGAGGTGCCGAAATCGATCGACTCGTTAACGGCTGCACTGGTGTTAAGCGGACGACAGGGCAGCACCCTGGTGGAATCATTGTCGTGCCGGATTATATGGACATTCACGACTTCTGTCCAATTCAATTTCCTGCCGACGATAAAAAAGCGGAATGGAAAACGACTCATTTTGATTTCAACTCGATCCATGATAACTTACTCAAGCTTGATATTCTCGGGCACGATGATCCGACGGTCATTCGGATGCTTCAGGATTTGAGCGGGATCGATCCGAAGACGATTCCAACCGATGATCCGGAAGTGATGAAAATATTCAGTGGTCCGGAAGTACTTGGCGTCGATGAAGAGCAAATATTGTGCAAAACCGGTACGCTTGGCATTCCTGAGTTCGGAACACGCTTCGTCCGACAAATGCTCGAGGAAACGAAGCCGAGTACTTTCTCTGAGCTTGTGCAAATATCTGGGCTTTCCCACGGAACCGACGTCTGGCTCAATAATGCCAACGAGCTGATTTACAACGGGACGTGCGAATTAAAGGATGTAATCGGCTGTCGTGACGACATTATGGTTTATTTAATTTATAAAGGGCTCGAGCCTTCCGTTGCCTTCAAAATTATGGAGTTTGTCCGGAAAGGTAAAGGGCTGCAGCTGAATGGATTGAAACGATGAAGGAGCACGGTGTTCCTGATTGGTACATTGGCTCGTGTTTGAAAATCAAATACATGTTTCCGAAAGCACATGCCGCTGCTTATGTGCTAATGGCTGTTAGGATTGCCTATTTTAAAGTGTATTTTCCAATCCTTTATTATGCGGCGTACTTTACGGTTAGAGCTGATGATTTTGATCTTGATACGATGATAAAAGGCTCGGCGGCGATTCGCGCCAAAATTGAAGAAATTAATCGAAAAGGTCTCGATGCCGCGCCGAAAGAAAAGGCGGTATTAACAGTGCTTGAGTTAGCATTGGAAATGTGTGAACGCGGGTTTTCCTTTAAAAAGGTAGATTTGTATCGTTCAAACGCGACAGATTTCATCGTCGAAGGAGATTCGCTTCTTCCTCCATTTAACGCAATGACGGGTGTCGGGACGAACGCGGCCATAAACATTGCCGAGGCGAGAAAGGACGGCGAATTCCTCTCAAAAGAGGATTTACAGCAGCGGAGCAAGCTGACAAAAACGGTACTGGAGCATCTCGATCTGCATGGCTGCTTAGAAGGCATGCCTGAGTCGAACCAGCTTTCCTTTTTTTTAAAAGAATAAGTTTGATAGTTTCACTGCTTCATTTATTAATCGGGCGTCAGAAAGGCCGTGTTGCTCGTGTGCTAGGACGTATTTCAAGGAAACAGGCGACCTCCGAAGTGCGTAGGGACAGATTCATTGCTCGAGTATAAAGGACTACCCGTTCCATTTCTTTTCGTTCTAGTGTTTACTTTTGGGATCAATTCGGCGCGGAACGGTTGTTCCCAAATCGAGAATTGGTGCGGCATTGCTGCCCTTGTATAGTTGCAAACCCTGAAAGAGTATGATATTGTATTTATGGTAATACTTAGAATATGTCGCGGGAAGAGTGGGGAAACCCACTCTTTCGTTGTTCAAAAACAGCTTAACGATTTTCGCGAACTCTTTGCACAGCCTCTAAGATAAACGTGATGAGAAGGAGGACAAAGGTTGAGTAAAAAGGTGACAAACCTCACAGCGGAGCTAGTTGCCCCAATTTTAGACGAGCTTGCTCTAGAGCTGGCCGATGTCGAATTCAAAAAAGAAGGACCCAACTGGTTTTTACGAGTATTTATAGATTCCGAAAGTGGGGTTGATTTAGAAGATTGTAGTACGGTTAGTGAAAGGCTAAGTGAAAAACTCGACGAGCTCGATCCGATTTCGCAAGCTTATTTTCTTGAGGTATCTTCGCCAGGTGCCGAACGCCCGTTAAAAAAGGCGGAGGATATTCAAAAATCGATCGGCAAAAACGTTTTTTGATACCTATGAGCCGATTGACGGCGAAAAGGCGTTTGAAGGACGCCTCAAGCAATTCGATGGAAAGAGTCTTACTGTAGAAGTAAAGCAGAAGACGACTGTTCGTACCTATACGATTCCGTATGATAAAGTCGCTAACGCGAGGCTGGCAATATTGATTTAATAGGTTTTGGATGCGCGCAACGGATGAGTGTAGATCAGAAAGGGGGAAATAAAGTCCATGAATAGCGAATTTATGGATGCTTTATCAACATTGGAAAAAGAAAAAGGGATCAGTAAGGAGGTTATCATTGAAGCGATCGAAGCTGCCTTGATCTCAGGTTATAAACGCAACTTTAGCTCGGCGCAAAACGTACGCGTTGATGTAAACCGTGATAATGGAAGTATTCGCGTCTTTGCCCGCAAAACAATTGTTGAAGAAGTGTTTGATGCAAGGCTAGAAATATCGATCGCAGAGGCGAAGGAAATGAACTTCAACTATGAGGTTGATGACATTGTTGAAATTGAAGTAACGCCAAAGGACTTTGGCCGCATTGCTGCACAAACGGCCAAGCAGGTCGTCACGCAGCGGGTACGGGAAGCAGAGCGGGGAATTATTTATTCTGACTTTATCGATCGCGAAGAAGATATTATGACGGGTATCGTCCAGCGCCAGGACCACCGCTTTATTTACGTCGATTTAGGAAAGGTCGAAGCGCTTCTGCCGGCCAACGAGCAGATGCCAAATGAAGCGTACCGTCACAACGACCGAATTAAGGCTTATATAACAAAGGTAGAGAAAACGACAAAAGGCCCCCAGATTTTAATCTCAAGAACTCATCCTGGATTATTGAAGCGTCTCTTTGAGTTAGAGGTTCCTGAAATTTATGATGGAACTGTAGAAATCAAATCGGTTTCAAGAGAGGCGGGGGATCGTTCGAAAATTGCCGTGCACGCCGAAAACCCGGAGGTTGATCCGGTAGGAGCATGCGTTGGACCGAGAGGGCAGCGTGTTCAGACGATCGTCGATGAGCTGAAGGGCGAGAAGATTGACATCGTTCGCTGGTCAGAAGACCCTGTAACTTACGTCGCAAATTCATTGAGCCCATCAAAGGTTGTCAAGGTTAATGTGAATGAAGAGGAAAAAATGACACAAGTCATCGTTCCAGATTATCAGCTTTCGCTTGCGATTGGTAAACGAGGTCAAAATGCGCGGTTAGCCGCAAAATTAACAGGCTGGAAAATTGACATAAAAAGCGAATCAGAAGCGCTCGAACTCGGTTTGCTGGATGAGTCGGAGGACGCGGAAGAGCTTGCCCACGTAGACAACGTGAATGATGAAGAAGCTTTAATCGGGGAAGAAAGCGAAACAGAGCAAGATTAACACCCTGTGAATTTCGGTAGAAGTGTCGACCGTACGACAGCTGATGGGCGATAAGGCAGCAGCTCGGTGCGGGTCGGCTATAGTGGGGAAGCCTTCTGAAAAAAAAGCAAAAGGAGATGGAGCGATGAAGCAAAGAAAAGTCCCTCTTCGAAAATGTGTTGTGACGAATGAAATGAAGCCGAAGAAAGAGCTTATTCGAATCGTCCGTTCTCCGGACGGGGTAGTAACCATTGATCCAACCGGTAAGAAAAATGGGCGCGGTGCTTATATTAGCAATGACGAAGATTGCTTTGCGCTCGCTAAAAAGAAAGACATTCTGTCTAAGCACTTGAACGTCCAGGTCAGCCCTGAGCTGTACGAGGAGCTGGAAACGCTGCGAAAACGTGGAGTCAAGGAATGAGTGGCGCTGCATCTAGCTGGCTGTCTCTCCTCGGTTTGGCTGCTCGAGCGAGAAAAGTCGTGTCAGGAGAGGAGCTCGTCATAAAGGATGTTCGCAATCAAACGGTTGCGCTCGTTCTCTTATCTGAGGATGCTTCCGAAAATACAAAGAAAAAAATATTGGACAAATGCGGCCATTATCGTGTATCTGTGCGAACTGCCTCTGATCGAGAGACGCTTGGCCGAGCGATCGGAAAGACTGAAAGGGTCGTTATTGGTATAAAGGATGCAGGATTTGCCAAAAAGCTGACCGCATTATTGGACCAATGAATTTGGAGGTACGTAAATGAAAAAAAATTAGAATATATGAATACGCAAAAGAAAAAAATATGCAAAGTAAGGAAGTCATAAATAAATTAAAAGCGTTAAACATTGCTGTGACTAACCATATGTCAGTTATTGATCAGAACGCTATCAATTTGCTTGAAGGCAAGTCCTCGGATAAAGAGCAAAAAAAGCAAACGGAAAAAAGCCGTAAGCCGAACAATCAAGCAAATAAACCGGCCAATCCGAATAAAAACGGAAACGCAACGCAGACTTCAAACAAAAATAATAGTAGAAACGCGACGCAGGGATTCAAGCCAAACAAGAATAATGGTGGAAACGCTGCTCATGGGTCTAAGCCAAAATTCCAGCACAAGAAAAAAAGGGCAAAATCGCCAGCAGCAAAACCGGAACGCGAAGCATAATCAGCGCGGCAAGCAAATGCGTCAAGAACCGCCAAAGCCAAAGCCGTTACCGGAAAAAATCACTTTTTCTGGCACGTTGACGGTTGCTGAACTGGCGAAAAAGCTGCACAAAGAGCCTTCCGAAATTATTAAAAAGCTTATGTCTCTTGGGGTCATGGCTACGATTAATCAAGAGCTTGACAAGGATTCAATTGAGTTGATCGCAAGTGACTATGGTGTTGATGTCGAAGAAGAAATCATCATAGATGAAATGGATTTCGAAAATTACATCGATGAAGACAAGGAAGAAGAATTGCAAGAACGTCCTGCGGTTGTAACAATTATGGGTCACGTCGACCACGGGAAAACGACATTGCTGGATTCCATTCGCCACACGAAGGTGACTGCTGGAGAAGCAGGAGGCATTACACAGCATATCGGGGCTTACCAAATCGAAGCTAGCGGGAAGAAAATCACATTCCTTGATACCCCTGGGCATGCTGCTTTTACAACGATGCGGGCTCGGGGTGCGGAAGTTACGGATATTACGATTCTCGTTGTTGCAGCTGATGACGGTGTGATGCCGCAAACGAAGGAAGCGATTAACCATGCAAAGGCTGCTGGAGTCCCGATTATTGTTGCCGTCAACAAAATTGACAAAGAAACGGCGAACCCAGACCGCGTGATGCAAGAGCTGACCGAGTTTGAGTTAGTTCCAGAGGCGTGGGGAGGAGACACGATTTTCGTCAATGTATCTGCTTTAGGCGGTACCGGTATTGATGAGCTCCTCGAAATGATTTTACTCGTTACAGAGATCGAGGAATTAAAGGCGAACCCAAGTAAACGGGCGCGTGGGACCGTCATCGAGGCTGAGCTTGATAAAGGCCGTGGTGCGGTTGCGACACTGCTCGTTCAAGGCGGTACGTTAAGAGTTGGCGATCCGATTGTCGTCGGAAGTACGTATGGACGAGTGCGGGCAATGGTAAACGATCTCGGGCGCCGTGTCAAGGAGGTTGGACCTTCAACGCCGGTTGAGGTGACCGGTTTAAATGATGTCCCTCAGGCAGGCGATCAATTTCAAGTGTTTGCCGATGAGAGAAAGGCTCGCCAAATTGGTGAGGCGAGAATGTCGCGCCAGCGTGAGGAAAGCCGTTCAGAGAATTCGAAGGTTAGCTTAGATGACTTGTTTGAACAAATCCAGCAAGGGGAAGTTAAGGATATTAACATTATCATTAAAGCAGACGTTCAAGGCTCGGTTGAAGCCATGAAGGGCTCGCTTGAAAAGATAGATGTAGAAGGCGTGAAGGTGAATATTATTCATACCGGCGTTGGTGCCATTGCGGAATCGGATATTATTCTCGCCTCAGCTTCAAATGCGATCGTTATCGGTTTTAATGTTCGCCCTGACATGAATGCAAAACGGATAGCTGAAGCAGAAAAGGTCGATATTCGTCTGCATCGCGTCATTTATGATGCAATTGATGAAATCGAGGCAGCGATGAAAGGAATGCTCGATCCTGAATTTGAAGAAAAGGTGATCGGACAGGTCGAGGTTCGGACGACATTTAAGGTTTCAAAAATTGGAACGATTGCTGGGTCTTATGTAACAGACGGTAAAATCTCACGAGACTCGACCGTTCGTCTCATTCGGGACGGAATTGTTATTTATGAAGGAGCCATCAATGCACTGAAACGATTTAAGGACGATGCCAAGGAAGTAATGTCAGGGTATGAATGCGGAATTACACTAGAGAATTTCAACGATATTAAGGAAGGCGACATCATTGAAGCTATATTATGGAGGAAATTGAGCGTAAATGATCATCGGTACCGTTCGGTGTGAGCTTCATATCTATCATGTGAATTCTCTAAAGGCGAAGCGCTCTGTCCTAAAGAGCTTGCAGACTCGCCTAAAGCAACGCTATAATCTTTCAGTCGCAGAAACGAATTATCACGATGTTTGGCAGCGGGCGGAGCTTTCGATTGTAACAGTAGCGAACGAACGAATCGCCTGCGAACGCGAGCTCCATAGAGGCCTGTCATTAATTGACAGTGAACCGGCTGCTGAACGAACGATTACTACGTTTGAATGGCTGTAGTAAGAATTTGATGAGAATACGAAGCAGAGGTGAACAGCTGTGAGTAACGTTCGGGCACACCGTGTCGGTGAGCAAATGAAAAAAGAATTGAGCGACATTATCATTCGAGAGCTGAAGGATCCAAGGATTAGCTTTGTCACGGTGACAGGCGTCGATGTGACAGGCGATTTGCAGCAAGCGAAAATATTTATAACTGTTCTTGGCTCGGAAAAGCAAAAGGAAGAGACGCTTGCAGGTCTCTCGAAAGCGAAGGGATTTATTCGCTCAGAAATTGGCAAGCGGATCCGCCTGCGCAAAACGCCGGAACTTTTCTTTGAGTTCGATGAATCGATCGATTATGGGAACAGGATCGAAACCCTTTTACACGATTTAAACAATGATCAACGCTCAGAATAGCGGTGCGCGGTTCATCGAATCGTTAATTGAGAATGAGCAAGGATACGCAGTGAAAGGATAGGAGCACCGATGCTGCCTATCCTTTCTATTTGCAAACAAAGAGGTGACAAAAGAAATGAACCGACAGGTATCCTCGTGTTAAATAAACCGTCTGGGCAGACTTCTCATGATTGCGTTGTCAGAGTGAGGCGCCTATTCAAAACAAAAAAAGGTTGGTCATACCGGAACGTTGGATCCCGCCGTAACAGGAGTATTGCCAATATGCCTCGGCCGCGCGACAAAAGTGGCTAAATATATGTCCGATTATGCGAAAGCTTACGAGGGGGAAGTCACAATTGGCGTTTCGACTACGACTGAGGATCAATGCGGAGAAATAGTTGAACGGAAGGCTGTTCATCAGGCTTGGAGCGAAGCAGAAGTTAAAAAGCTGCTCGCTTCCTTTCAAGCAAACTGACGCAAATGCCGCCAATGTTTTCCGCCGTCAAGGTTCGAGGAAGGCGGTTATACGAATATGCACGAGCTGGAATATCGGTCGAACGGCCGGTACGGGAAGTTACGATTCATAAATTAGAGCTGGTTAGTCCCATTTCTTTTCGAGAAGGCCTAAGTTCGTTCCGCTTTCGTGTCGAATGCAGCAAAGGGACGTATGTTCGTACCCTCGCTGTTGACTTGGGCAAGGCGTTAGGGTTTCCCGCCCACATGTCTGCATTAAGACGAACGGCGTCAGGTCCTTTTCAGCTCAAGCAGTGTATAACGTTCGATCAGCTTGAAGAATTATCGTTGTTCGATCGCTATCAACTTTTGCAGCCATTCGAACAGGCAATCGCTCATTTGCCGGCATATCAGGTTAATGAAGCGACCGAGGCTCGAGTGAAGCATGGGGCCGTGCTGCCGAACAAAACATTCGATGAAAATCGTTTTACCATATATAATGAAAAAGGCAGCTGTCTCGCTGTCTATCGGCAGCATCCTACAAAAAGCGGTTTTATAAACGGAGACGATGATATGGATTGAAGAAGGAGACAAAGAACGCTTGTCAAAAGGGGAATCATGATGGAGACGATATATTTGCATCATCCAATAGAAGTTAACGATTTGAAGCGAAACGCTTCTGCATAGCGCTAGGCTTTTTTGATGGTGTCCACATCGGGCATCAGCAAGTAATAAAAACGACTTTGGAGAAAGCTCATACCTTAAACCTTGAGTCTGCAGTAATGACCTTTCATCCCCATCCGAAGGAGATTCTCGGAACACCAGCCGAACCGATGCGTTATATTACACCGCTGCCTGACAAAATCAAGCATATTAAAGAGCTAGGTATCGATAAATTATACGTCGTCAATTTCACAAAGGAATTTGCTACGCTGACACAGCAGCAATTTGTCGATCAATATTTAATTGCTTTAGGTGTTAAGCATGTTGTCGCCGGCTTTGATTTTACATACGGGCAGTTTGGCTCAGGAACGATGGAAACGTTGCCGCAGCAAGCACGCGGTAATTTTTCCTGCACGCTAGTCGATAAAGTGACTCGCACTGATGAAAAAATAAGCTCGACAAGAGTTCGGAAAATGCTAACTGCTGGGAATGTCGAGCAAATACCAGACGATTTGGGACGGAGCTACGAGGTGAGGGGAGAAGTCATTGATGGCGACAAGCGCGGACGAACAATCGGCTTCCCTACGGCAAACATAAAGCTGACGGAGCGCTACGTCATTCCGAGAACAGGCGTATACGCTGTTAATGTTGAACTTGAGGGCGAGCTTTATCAAGGTGTGTGCAACGTCGGTTATAAGCCAACATTTAATAAAGTTGAAGAAGGGCTGCCAAGCATAGAAGTCCATATTCTTGACTTTAATCGAGAAATATACGGAAAGCTACTGACAGTACGCTGGCTCAAACGTATTCGCAGTGAGCAGCGGTTTTCTGGAATAGAGGCATTAGTCGAGCAAATTAATCGCGATAAGCAAGTCGCCATAGAGTTTTTTTAACAATAATTCAAAGGTATTGTAACAACGAAAACGAGGTAAAATCTTTCAACACGAACACTCTGCTTAGCCGTATTCCATTTACGCTTTGACTAAAGCAACGTTTTTTGCCTTCAGCTAAGAGCGGATAAATTGCACAGAGAGCTTGCATTCTGACAGGAAGCGATGTATAGTATATTTTGTACTAAAGTAGAGGCTTAGCTTCTACTCGAGTATAGTGCCTTTTCTTGGCAGCACGAGTCACCGACGTCTGCGAGGAAACAGGATAATGATAAAGGAGGTGATCAGGATGGCATTAACACAAGAGCGTAAAAACGAATTAATTTCAGAGTTTAAGACGCATGATACGGACACGGGTTCTCCAGAGGTCCAAGTAGCTATCCTTACTGAGCAGATCAACGTATTGAATGAGCATTTGAAGACGCACAAGAAGGATCATCATTCACGTCGCGGTCTTTTCAAAATGGTAGGTCAACGCCGTAACTTGTTAACATACTTGCGTAACAAGGATGTTACTCGTTACCGTAATCTCGTTGACAAGCTTGGTTTACGCCGATAGTTATCAATGATGAAAGCGGGAGGTTTCCCGCTTTTTTTTCTTGACTTTTAGGTAGTGGACTCACATTGTCAAAAGGGGAACAAACTCTTTTAATTTTCTAACAAATAGGTAATAATAGGGAAGAATGATTAATTTTGTGTACGAGAGGAGTACGCGTTTATGGAATCAGAAAGACAAACCTTTTCATTTGACTGGGCCGGTCGTCAGCTAACGATTGAAACCGGTCAATTAGCGAAGCAGGCAAATGGAGCTGTTCTTGTCCGTTATGGCGACACTGCTGTGCTTTCAACCGTGACAGCATCAAAGGAGCCAAAGGATTTACCTTTTTTTCCGCTCACTGTTAATTATGAGGAACGTTTATATGCGGCAGGGAAAATCCCTGGCGGTTTTATTAAGAGGGAAGGTCGACCGAGCGAAAAAGCAATATTGGCAAGTCGTTTAATCGATCGTCCAATTCGCCCACTTTTCCCGGACGGCTTTAGAAATGACGTGCAAGTCATCAGCATCGTTATGAGCGTTGATCAAAATTGCTCGACCGAGATGGCTGCGATGGTCGGCTCATCACTTGCCCTATCGATTTCGGATATACCTTTTGATGGGCCTATTGCCGGCGTAACGGTAGGGAGAAAAGAAGATGGGACTTTCATCATTAATCCAACAGCGGATGAGCTAGAGCAAAGCGATTTGGATCTCGTGGTCGCCGGTACGAAGGATGCGATAAACATGGTCGAGGCTGGTGCTGACGAAGTTTCTGAAGATGTGATGCTCGAAGCGATTATGTTCGGACATGAAGAAATTCAGCGTTTAATTGCCTTCCAAGAGCAAATTGTCCAAGAGGTTGGCAAGGAGAAAAAAAAGCAGTTGAGCTAAAGCAAATCGACCCCGAAATTGAAAAGAAAGTACGCGCTGAAACAGAAGACGAGCTGAAAAAGGCTGTTCAAGTGAAAGAAAAGCATGCTCGGCAGGAGGCAATTGATCAAATTACCTTAGAAACTGTTGAAAAATTTGAAGGACGGGCTGAAGCCGAAGAAATAAACCTTTCTGAAGTGAAGGAAGTTTTGCAGAAGATCGTTAAAGAGGAAGTCCGGCGTCTGATTACAGTCGAAAAAGTTCGACCCGATGGTCGCGCAATCGATGAAATTCGTCCGCTCTCTTCGCAGGTCACTCTGCTACCGAGAACACACGGATCCGGGCTGTTTACAAGGGGACAAACCCAAGCCTTAAGCATTTGTACTCTCGGCGCTCTAGGGGATGTGCAAATACTTGACGGTCTTGGCATTGAGGAATCAAAACGATTTATGCATCACTACAATTTTCCGCAATTTAGCGTAGGAGAAACAGGACCAATTCGGGGACCAGGACGTAGGGAAATCGGACACGGAGCGCTTGGCGAACGTGCACTCGAACCGGTAATACCGAGCGAAGAAAGCTTTCCTTATACGATCCGTCTCGTTTCAGAAGTATTGGAATCGAACGGCTCAACCTCGCAAGCGAGTATTTGTGCAAGCACGCTGGCGATGATGGATGCGGGTGTTCCGATTAAAGCACCGGTTGCTGGTATCGCGATGGGGCTAGTCAAGCAGGAGCAACATGTAACTGTACTGACCGACATTCAAGGTATGGAAGATGCTCTCGGTGATATGGACTTTAAAGTAGCAGGTACGAAAGCTGGCGTCACTGCTCTGCAAATGGATATTAAAATATCCGGAATTAATAAAGAAGTTTTAGAAGAGGCGCTTGAACAGGCGAAACGTGGCCGGATGATTATTTTGGAGAGCATGCTCTCGACGATTAGCGAATATCGCTCCGATTTATCCGAGTATGCGCCGAAAATTATGACAATGAAAATTAATCCGGACAAAATTCGCGATGTCATCGGACCGAGCGGAAAGATGATTAATAAAATCATCGAAGAAACGAATGTAAAAATTGATATTGAACAGGATGGCACAGTTTATATTTCCTCGGTCGATATGAGTATGAACGACAAAGCAAGAAAAATTATAGAAGACATTGTCCGAGAGGTCGAGGTTGGACAAACATACCTCGGAAAAGTAAAACGAATTGAGAAGTTTGGGGCGTTTGTCGAGCTTTTCAAAGGGAAGGATGGACTTGTTCACATTTCTCAATTGGCAGAAGAACGAGTGAACAAAGTCGAAGATGTTGTTAAGCTTGGAGACGAGATTTTGGTCCGGGTGACTGAGATTGACAACCAAGGTCGAGTGAACCTGTCAAGAAAAGTAATTCTGAAAGAAGAGAAAAAGAAACAAAATCAAAAATAATGTAGAGACTGGAAGTGTGTACCAGTCTCTCTTTCTTTGGATATTAAAGTTTAACATTTTGGCGTGAATATTTCTATTTCAAGTAAAGCCATGTCCAGCTTCACGCGTCCAGCAATGAGCAAACCTCCTGTGTCCATCAGTTCATTCAGTTACTTTGTTCTGTTATTTCCGCCAACGCGATCTAGTTATGCTGCCGAGCGGCGCTCTGCGCTTATGTTCAGAAGCTTCTGGAAAACTGATGAGCAACAGACGGAGAAGCGGCTCTGTTGGAGAAGGACGATATATCGTAATTGAGAGTTCTTACATAGGAATACTTTCTTGATCGAAGCGCTTATGTTTCGTAAAATATGTCCGGTTCTAACCTGTCCCATTTCATCATACGATTGAAATGAGAGGGGGAACTGCGATGAAAAGAATGATTGTTCAACTGTGCGTTTTTTTGTATTATGGCTGTCATTGCTTTTAGTGCGATTCAAAATCCATTTTCGCTTCAATACATAGACGACATCAAGCAGGACAGTGTCACAGTTTCGAAAGAACAGGATCCGTTGTATACGGAAATCGTCAGTCGTGCAGATTCTTACAATGAGCCAGCCATCGATGCTAGAATTGATAGGGTTTGGAAAGCGGTACCTGGTTATAATGGCATGATGGTTGACGTAGATGCCTCCTATGATAAGATGAAGAAGCTTGCTGTTTTTGATGAAAAGAGGCTCGTCTTCAAAGAAATAAAACCGAATACCCATCTTGAAGACCTTGCGCCTAGCCCGATATATCGAGGAAATGAAAACAAACCGATGGTCAGTTTTTTAATTAATGTTGCTTGGGGAAACGAATATTTGCCGGAAATATTGAAAACTTTGCAGAAATACGAAATTAAATCGACTTTTTTTTCTTGATGGGTCCTGGGTGAATAATAACCCCAATTTAGCGACGATGATCGCGGAGGAAGGTCATGAAATCGGGAGCCATGCCTATTCGCATCCTGATATGAAAACACTGACCCGCGAAAGGATTAATGAAGAGCTGCAAAAAAAACGGACGATGTTATCAGGGCAACACTCAATGTCACACCAAAGTGGTTTGCCCCACCGAGTGGCAGCTTTAATCAGACAGTAGTTGATTTGGCGGCAGCACAAGGGATGAAAACCGTCATGTGGTCCGTTGATACGGTTGATTGGCGTAAGCCTGAGCCAACGGCAATGGTTGAGCGCGTCTTATCAAAAGTACACGCGGGGGCAATGATTTTAATGCATCCGACGGACCCGACAGCCAAAGGGCTGGAGAAGATGATTCAAGGAATTCAGGAGAAAGGCTATCAGATTGGTACAGTCACTGAGCTGATGTCTGAAGAACGAATCAGCTTTGATATAAAGAGAGATGACAATAGGGGGAAACAGGTTGATACAGAAAATTGAACTAGACAACGGTGTCCGGATTATCGCTGAATCGATTTCTAGCATGCGTTCCGTTTCGATTGGCATCTGGATTGGTACAGGCTCCCGTTTTGAAGAAGAGCGAGAAAATGGGATATCGCACTTTCTCGAGCACATGTTTTTTTAAAGGGACCAAAACGAAAACAGCAGCAAAAATAGCGGAGGCTTTTGATCGGATCGGCGGCCAGGTGAACGCCTTCACGGCAAAGGAATATACTTGCTATTATGCCAAAACTCTTGACGAACATGCTGTTTTTGCTATCGATATACTAGCAGAAATGTTTTTTTGAATCAACGTTTGCGCAAGAGGAGCTGGTCAAAGAAAAAAAACGTCATTTTAGAAGAAATCAAAATGGCTGACGATACTCCAGACGATATCATTCATGATTTGCTGAGCGAGGCCTCCTTTGGTACTCATCCGCTCGGCTACCCAATCTTAGGACGATGGAATCTTTAGAATCGCTAAATCGGGAAGCTTTGCAAGCCTTTATGGAAAATTATTATACAGGCGACCGAATCGTGATTTCGATTGCCGGAAATGTGAAGGATGAAATGCTTACCAAGCTAACAGAGACTTTTTCCAGAGTGAAGCCGACGACCGTCTCTCAGACGATGAGTACACCAACCTTTTTACCGCAAACGGTCGTACGAAAGAAAGAGGTAGAACAAGCACACCTATGCCTCGGCTACCCTGGACTTGCTGTCAGCGATCCGAAGCTTTATGCACTGGCCTTGTTTAATAATACGCTCGGAGGAAGCATGAGCAGTCGGCTTTTTCAAGAGATTCGTGAAAAGAAGGCTTATGCTATTCAGTATTTTCCTATCATTCCGCATACTTGGATAGCGGCTTAGTCACCGTATATGCAGGGACTGGCTTATCCCAGTTGGAGCGGCTTGCTGCTTCTCTGCAGGAGACAATTCGCCGTTTAGCCGAGCGCGGGATGTCAAAGCAAGAACTGGATAACGGCAAGGAGCAGCTCAAAGGTAATATGATGCTTAGTCTTGAAAGCACCGATAGTCGTATGAGTCGCAACGGAAAAAAACGAGCTTCTGCTTAAACGCCATCGCAGCTTCGACGAAGTGATTGCCGAAGTAAATGCGGTAACATTAGCTGATGTAAACGAGCTAGCTTCAGAACTGCTGACAAGAGAGCCTGCAATCTCATTAATTAGCACAACGGGACAATTGCCAGCAGAGCTCAAATAAATGAGTGCCAAGGCTTTTGTTCTATGAACGACTTTATCCTTTACGACTAGCCGCACGCCTTGCGTCAAAAAAGATCAGCTTACGTGAAGCTGGTCTTTTTTTTCATTAGCCTGTCATAGACTGGTTAGAAATTAGGAATAAAGGGGTTGACGAATTGCGCTTAAGCGAAATGAGCAACAAAGAAATTATTGATTTTCAAAAGGGTGAGCGCTTAGGGATACTCGGCCAAACGGATTTGCTCATTAACGAAGAAACCGGCGAAATCGAAGCCTTTATGATTCCGACAATGCGCTGGTTTGGTTTTGGAAAAAAGGATAATGAGGTCACGGTATATTGGCAGCAGATTAAGAAAATAGGCCAGGATATGATTATTATCGATATTTCCGATTTTTGAAACGAACGTACAGCCTTTGCTGTATGTTTTTTTGCGAGGATCATATGAACAAGCTTTATGTTAAGACAGCTGAGCAGATGATTGAAAAGGCAATGAACAGAGCTTCAATGACTTGAAAATCACCGATTCCTTAGGACTAAGCGATAGTTAACGAGTACATTCTATTGCGGTAAGACTAGTAAGAAGCATACCATCTTGCACGAAAATCGAAAAATGAGCCCGTTCACTCGTTGCGGGAAAGCCGCCTATGCGCTGCTATAAAGCGTGGCAAACCGCAGAAACGGACAAGCCGCTATCTTGTGTTATTCCTGAACATTGAGGGAGCGTAAGGCGAATCATTCATCACCCATTAGGCTCCGATTACATATGCTATTTTGAATTGCTGCTGTTCATCCCTCCTGAGAATACAGTAGCCATAAAGCGTAAAGCGACTTGGAAGGAAAGGGGAGCTAACATGTTAACAGGAAAACATGTCGTCATTATCGGGGGCGATGCCAGACAGCTTGAGATTATACGTACGCTTTCTATCCTGAATGCAAGAATTTCCTTAGTTGGATTTGAACAGCTTGATGACGGATTCACTGGAGCGGTTAAAAAAGCAATCGACGAAGTCGAATGGGGGACGGCGGACGCCATTTTACTGCCAGTTAACGGATGAGTGATGAAGGTGAAATTGACACGGTTTTTTTTCAGATGAAGTCTTGAAGATGTCAGAGTACCAATTTTGTCAATCCCCGAAGCATTGTGTAATTTATTCCGGAATTAGCAATCATTTTTTTTAGACCGTAGCGTTGAGCTTGCCGAACGTCGGCTTGTGAAGCTGATGGAACGAGATGATGTGGCCATTTATAATTCGATTCCAACGGCGGAAGGGACGATTATGATGGCGACCCAGCATACCGATATTATGATTCACGGCTCAAACGTTGCGATTGTCGGATTAGGCAGAGTGGGAATGACATTGGCACGAACCTTTTCTGCGCTTGGCGCGAAAGTCAAGTTGGTGCCAGAGATAGTCAATTGCTAGCACGAATTACTGAAATGGGTCTGCACGCATTTCACACCGAATCGCTTGCTCAGGAATTGAAAAATGTTGACCTGTGCATTAATACCGTCCCAGCACCAATTATCACTGCAGAAGTCCTTGTTGAAATGCCGCTACACGCACTGATTATCGATTTAGCATCGAAGCCGGGCGGTACTGATTTTCAATTTGCCGAAAAACGAGGAGTCAAAGCGCTGCTCGCCCCGGGATTGCCCGGAATTGTTGCTCCAAAGACAGCAGGACAAATATTAGCTAAGGTTTTGGTTGAGTTAATAAAGGATCAGGAAACGTAAAGGAGGAATGAAGATGTCTTGGCAAGATAAACATATCGGATTCGGGTTGACAGGTTCTCATTGTACGTATGATATCGTGCTGCCAGAAATGAAAAAGCTTGTCGAATTAGGAGCAAAGGTGACTCCATTTGTCAGTTATACGGTTCAAACGACGGACACAAAGTTTGGAGACAGCGCCGACTGGCTTGAAAAAAATTCAGGAAATTACCGGCGAGCCGATCGTCGATTCCATTGTAAAAGCTGAGCCATTCGGCCCAAAAACCCCGGTCGATTGCATGATCATTGCACCGATGACGGGTAATTCAACGAGCAAATTCGCTAACGCTTTGACAGACTCACCAGTGCTTATGGGAGCAAAAGCGACCTTGCGGAACGGAAAGCCTGTTGTCTTAGGAATATCAACGAACGACGCACTCGGTTTGAACGGAGTCAATATTATGAGGCTGATGGCGACGAAAAACATTTACTTCATTCCATTTGGGCAAGACAATCCAGTCCAGAAGCCAAACTCTTTAGTCGCAAGAATGGAAGCATTAGTCGATACAGTAGAAGCGGCAATGGACGGGAGGCAGTACCAGCCTGTGCTCGTTGAAAGGTTTAACGATCAATTGTAGTCTTTTTCCCTTCCCAATAAGGCAAAGTTAGAGTATTTTCCCATAGCATAGCTGCAAAACGCTCGGAATCGGGCGGTCCGAACTTTCACAAACCAAGGTTAGCAAACGACAGCAGACATGCTAAAATAAGAGCAGCTTGTCTCGAGCAATATGCGGCATTAGTTTCACTTTATCACCGCAATTTTTTTTCATAATATGCTATAATCGTGGAAGTATCGGATTAATTGTCTTATTAGGTACACTGGAAGGGGAGAGTTGCATCATGACAAATTATCATGTCGCTCTAGTCGGAGCGACGGGAGCAGTCGGTCAACAAATGTTAAAAATGCTGGAGGAACGCAATTTTCCGATTGCCAGTTTAAAACTTTTATCGTCAAAACGATCAGCAGGAAAGACGATTCATTTTAAAGGGAAGGACTATCAGGTTGAGGAAGCTACACCCGATTCGTTTACAGGAGTTCAGCTTGCTTTCTTCAGCGCAGGGGGCTCTATATCGAAAGCACTTGCTCCCGAAGCGGTGAAACGAGGAGCGATTGTCATCGATAATACGAGTGCTTACCGAATGGACCCAGAGGTGCCGCTCGTTGTACCTGAAGTAAACGAGGCGGATCTCCATAGCCATCAAGGATTATCGCCAATCCAAATTGCTCGACGATTCAAATGGTCGTAGCGCTCGAACCGATTAGGCAAGCATACGGCTTGAAAAAAGTCCTTGTTTCGACCTATCAAGCCGTTTCAGGTGCCGGACTTGAGGCGATAGACGAATTGATGGAGCAAAGTAAAGCGATCTTGGCCGGAGAGCCGGCAAAAGCTGAGGTTCTCCCGGTAAGCGGGGATAAAAAGCATTACCAAATTGCTTTTAATGCCGTTCCGCAAATCGATGTGTTCCAGGATAACGGCTTTACCTTCGAGGAAATGAAAATGATCAATGAAACGAAAAAAATTATGCATATGGAGCAATTGGAAGTAGCGGCGACGTGTGTCAGGCTCCCGATTGAAACAGGACATTCTGAATCCGTCTATATCGAGACTGAACGGGCGGGAGCTGCTGTATCAGACATAAGAAAGTTGCTTGCTGCTGCTCCGGGAATTACGCTTCAGGACGATCCGAGCAATCAAGTATATCCGCTCGCTTCTGAATGCGTCGGCAAAAAGGATGTGTTCGTCGGACGGATACGCCGCGACCTTGATCGTGAGCACGGCTATCACCTTTGGATCGTTTCTGATAATCTCGTAAAAGGAGCTTCCTGGAATTCTATTCAAATTGCCGAAAGTCTAGTAAATTTAAAGCTACTTTCATAGGAATTTCGAAATAACGGTGAGCACCAAATCAACATACAGCTCTTTGACAAAAGTGTTTAAAACAATAGTCGCTGAAGCTTCGTAACCTTAAAATGAGTGGGTGTATATGAAAATAATTGTTCAAAAGTTTGGCGGAACATCTGTAAAGGATGAAGACATACGTAAAAAAAGCAGCTAAGCATGTGCACAAGTCGGTGCAGGAAGGCTACAAGGTTATCGTTGTCGTCTCAGCGATGGGCCGAATGGGTGCGCCTTATGCAACGGATACGCTCCTGCAACTCGTCGATCATTCAAGCGTATCCAAGCGAGAGCTTGATATGCTCGTCTCATGCGGGGAGACGATTTCCGCTGTCGTTTTTTTCCGAGATGTTAAATGGACTCGGTGTAAAAGCGACGGCTATAACTGGTGCCCAAGCTGGCTTTCGAACGAATGACGAATTTACGCAGGCAAAAATCCTCGAGATGAAATCGGGACATTTGCGAAAGCTGCTTCAGGAGCAGGAAGTCCTTGTCGTTGCCGGTTTTCAAGGCCAATCAAAAACTGGAGAGGTAACGACGCTTGGTCGGGGAGGCAGTGATACATCGGCGATCGCTTTAGCAGCGGCTGTCCATGCTGAATGGGTCGACATTTTCACTGATGTCAACGGTGTAATGACTGCCGATCCGCGGATCGTCGCCGATGCGCGTGCGCTCAATACGATGACGTATAACGAAATCTGCAATATGGCTTACCAAGGGGCGAAGGTTATTCATCCGAGGCTGTCGAAATTGCGATGCAGGCGAAAATTCCGATCCATATCCGCTCGACACACTCTGAGCAAAAAGGAACGCTTGTTACTTCCATTCTTTCTGAAATGAATGCTCAGGATGTACAGGAACGGCTAATTACGGGTATCGCTCACTTGGCGAATGTGACGCAAATTAAAGTATTTGCCAAGGAAGGGCAATACGATTTGCAGGAAAAGGTTTTTAAGGCGATGGCCGCAGAAAAAAATTAGCGTCGATTTTATTAACATTAATCCACGTGGTGTCGTTTATACCGTTTTGGATGAAGTCGCGGAGCGCGCCGAGGCTGTGTTAAAAGAGATGGGCTTTGAACCGGAGCTTCATCCTCATTGCGCGAAGGTTTCAGCTGTTGGGGCCGGAATGACGGGAGTACCTGGAGTAACAGCGAAAATTGTCGCAGCATTAGCACGCGAAAATATCCAAATTTTACAATCAGCCGATTCGCATACGACAATCTGGGTGCTCGTAAAAGAAGAAGATATGAAAAAAGCTGTCAATGCGCTTCATCAAATGTTTCACTTGGAAAAGGCAAATGAACAAGCGTAGTCGGCCCAAGCCCGCAAGGAAGTTCCTGAGCGCACGGGGAAGAAGTCCTGTCTCGCCAGTTTGATAAGAATATTAGTGAGGAGTTGAAATACATGGATTTGGCCAAATAATTACGGCAATGGTTACTCCTTTCGATCAAAAAGGAAATATTGACTTTTCGAAAACGGAAAAGTTGGTCAATTATTTAATAGCAAATGGCTCAGACGCATTAATCGTATGTGGGACGACAGGCGAGTCTCCAACACTGACAACGGAAGAGAAGCTTGCCATGTTTCAATTTGTAGTTGAAAAAACGGATGGCCGTATTCCTATCATTGCAGGGACTGGCGGCAATAACACATACGCCTCTGTCGAATTGACGAAAAAGGCGACCGTGCTCGGAGTGGATGGGATTATGGCTGTTGTCCCATATTACAACAGACCTTCCCAGGACGGACTATATGCCCATTTTCAAGAGATTGCGGAAGCGACCACGCTTCCGGTAATGCTCTATAATGTGCCAGGCCGTACTTCTGTTAATATGACAGCAGAAACGACCATTGCGCTGTCTGAAATTGCTAACATTACGTCGGTGAAAGAGGCGAGTGAAAATTTAGAGCAAATCGGTGAAATTATCGAGAGGACGGAGGATGATTTCCGCGTCTATAGTGGTGACGACTCACTAACACTGCCTGTTATGGCTATAGGTGGGGATGGTGTCGTATCAGTTGCTTCTCACATTATCGGTAACGAAATGCAGACAATGATCCAAGCCTTTAAACGGGGAGACGTTCATCAAGCCGCGGGCCTTCATCGTTCCCTCCTGCCGGCGATGAAAAGTTTATTTATTGCTCCAAATCCAACTTGTGTCAAAGTTGCTCTACAGCTAAAAGGACTGGACGTAGGCAGCGTCCGGTTACCGCTCGTTCCACCCGGAGTCGAGCAGCGCCAAACTATTGCTGCTAAGCTAAACGAACTCGAATAAAAGTTCATCTAAACAAACGCTTCTTGAATCGGGTCAAGAAGCGTTTGTTCGTTGTATCGATTAATCATAATTTTTTTTAAGTTAGAGCTTGCTCGAGCTCAATTCGATGCCGCATCATCCAGGCAGCCGCACGAGCACGCCCCGACGGATTCCAATGTAATCTTCGCTTCGATCGCCTCATTTGCTGTTTCGTGGATAGCGACTTCCACGATCCGTTCAAACATCCCTTTCATATCTGAAGCTGTTAATCCATAGCTGTCAACACTAAGGCGGACCTGCCTTGCCCGCACCTTTAACGGTGCAAGTGATGAAGCTCAGCGACATCATCATTATCATGGGCTAGGAAAATTAACTAGCATATCCGGGCGAGCTCGTATAGAGGATCGACAGGGCCGCATTCCCAATCGATGAAGGCAATCGGCATCCCGCTTTTAGTCAGTGTATTCCAGGGAGCAATGTCCCCCATGACTCATCACTTTTTTTTGAGCAGCCAATGCTATGAAGAAACCAAGCTGCCATTTCGCACCCGTTTGCGTGTACATATGCAATCGTGGAGCCGTTTGACCAGCTGCCCGACCTTCACGACAGCCTATCGCTCTATTGGAAGGGATGAACCACTTCTCCCTCCAAATAGGTTAACCGCTCTCGTCCATCCGGTGCATAGCCTGAGCCAAGCACCTGAGGTACTTTGGCAAACCGTAGCCTTTTAAGATGGTTTAACATGTCGTGAACGTGAGGTGCCCCGTAGGACTGCATTTCCTTCTTTTTTTACTTGCTTTTCTGTTGATAAAATGACGTCGCCTTCGCTTCCGCTTTTCATTTTCCGCTTGCTGCTCTACTTCCAGTTCGTTAACGCTAATCTATGCTCTGTTTTGAGAAGGGGGCCTTAAGCCTTAAAGTTAAAGTCAGGACAAATACCTTTTTTTTTACATAGGATAAAGTTCGCGCTTGTTTTTGTTTCTTGAGATCGGGTATACTGTTACTTAAGTGATTCGTACGGGTTGAAAATCGGCAGCGAGATTCGCCTGCCACTTTTTCTTTTTCTCTATCTATGCCAAGGAAGAGGACGGATTGATGCGTTTTTTTGTCAAAGTAAAAACGCTTTATTTACTATGTTTTTTTTATGATTGATCGAGAGGCTGTTGTCTGTTTAGTCTGGGTTTCAAATTAAAGTGTGTGAACATGGACACTGCGCTCTCGGTTCAATTCATAAGACGACGTGAAAGGAAAATTTCCATTGAAAAAAATTAGGAGGAACAGCAATTGTCAAATGAACAAACTGAAAAAGTACGTGTATTTGCCCTCGGAGGAGTCGGAGAAATCGGGAAAAACATGTACGGGATTGAAGTAGATGAAGATATTTTAGTCGTTGATGCGGGACTCATGTTCCCTGATGACGATATGCTCGGCATTGATATTGTCATTCCTGACGTATCTTATCTCGTTGAGCAAAAGGAACGTGTGAAAGGAATTATTTTAACGCACGGACACGAGGACCACATTGGCGGTTTGACATATGTATTAAAAAAAAGTAAACGTACCGGTTTACGGAACAAAATTAACCCTTGGCTTAGTTGAAGAAAAATTAAAGGAAGCAGGATTGACTCGCCAGACGACTCTGAAACTGATCGATGAGAACTCGAAGATACGGTCGGCTCAACGAATGTGTCATTTTTTTCGCACGAATCATAGCATTCCTGATTCTGTAGGGGTATGTGTTGACACGAAGCAGGGAGCAGTTGTCCATACTGGGGACTTTAAGTTTGACCAAACTCCAGTTGACGGGAAACAAGCAGATATCGGAAAAATGGCAGCGATCGGCGAGCGCGGTGTGCTCTGTTTGCTTTCAGATAGCACGAACGCTGAAAGACCCGGTTTAACGAAATCAGAAACTGAAGTCGGTCAAGGAATAGCCGAAGTATTTGAACATACGGACGGGAGAATTATCGTCACGACCTTTGCGTCCAATGTGCACCGCATCCAGCAAGTAATCGATGCAGCCGTAAAGACGAAGCGAAAAGTCGCAGTTGTCGGAAAAAGCATGGTTCGAGTCATTAGCATCGCTTCCAAACTTGGATACTTAAGTATGCCGAAAGGCCTGATGGTCGAAATTGATGAGGTTAGTAAATATCAAGCTCACCAAATTGCGATCCTAACGACGGGAAGTCAAGGGGAGCCGATGTCTGCCTTGACCCGGATGTCTAAAGGAGCACATCGACAAATTACGATTACACCGCATGACACAGTGATTATTGCTGCTACTGCGATTCCAGGGAATGAGAAGTCGGTTTCTGCTGTCATTGACAAGCTTCATCGAATTGGTGCTGAGGTTGTACACGGTAGCGCGCAGGTCCATGCTTCCGGCCACGGCAGTCAGGAGGAGCTGAAGCTAATGCTTAACCTGATCAAGCCAAAATATTTCGTCCCGATCCATGGAGAGTTCCGGATGCTTCATGCTCACCGGAGTTTGGCGCTCAACGTAGGGGTCAAAAATGAGAATATTTTTCTCGTCGATAAAGGTGAGGTTGTAGAGTTTTCGAATGGACAGGCACGACTGGCAGGTAAAGTTCCATCCGGCAACGTATTAATTGACGGACTTGGCGTCGGTGATGTCGGAAATATCGTATTACGAGATCGCCGCTTATTGTCGAAGGACGGTATTCTGGTTGTTGTCGTAACATTAAACAAAAAGACAGGCGTCATCCTTTCAGGGCCTAACATTATTTCGCGAGGCTTTGTTTATGTGCGCGAATCCGAGCAGCTTCTGGAAGAAGCCAATGAGCTTGTTAGTGATATATTAAATAAATGCCTGAACGAAAAAGTGAGTGAATGGTCTTCCTTGAAAAGCAATGTTCGTGAAGGGCTTAGCCGCTTTTTGTTTGAACGAACAAAACGTCGTCCGGTAATTTTACCAATCATTATGGAAGTGTGAGCAATATAAAAAGCATGCCGTTCG
>BAXO01000076.1 GCA_001310555.1 Bacillus sp. JCM 19058 | reverse complement strand
AAAAACGAGCAAGCGATCGACTACCCGATCGAGAAAATAGCGATCATGGGAAACTGTCACGACTACACCTGGAAACTGCTCTAAATAATGCTCCAAAATGGTGAGCGTTTGGATATCAAGATCATTCGTCGGCTCGTCTAGAAAAAGGACGTTCGGCTCTTCCATTAGCACGCGCAGTAAATAAAGCCTTCGCTGTTCGCCTCCTGATAGACGACGAATGTATGTCCATTGCATCGATCGTGGAAACATAAAGCGCTCAAGCATTTGCTCGGCTGTTATGACTTGATTGTCCCTTGTATGAACAACTTCAGCAACTTCCTTTATATAGTCGATAACACGCATTTCCCCGTCAAGCTCTGCATCCTCTTGCGTATAATAGCCAACGCTGACTGTCTCACCGATAATCACCTCGCCGGAATCAGCTCGTTCACGGCCAGACAATAAATTGAGCAAGGTCGTTTTACCAGTCCCGTTTTCACCGATAATCCCAAGCCTTTCGTCGTTATCGAGCAAATAACTAAAATCGTTAATAACACGCTTATGGCCATAGCTTTTCGTAACCTGTTTTAATTCGATGACGTTCTTGCCTAAGCGCTTTGAACCAACAGCAAAATCAAGCTCATAATTTGCCTGAACCGCTTCCTTTTCCTGAAGCGATTCAACCCGTTGAATTCTCGCTTTTTGCTTCGTCGTGCGCGCCTTCGCCCCCCGCTTCAGCCAGGCAAGCTCGCGCCGTAATAAATTATTGTGCTTGAGCGATTGCTTCGTTTGCTGCTCCATTCGCTCAGCTTTTTTTCTCAAGAAACAATTGATAATTCCCTTCATAGCGATAAAGCTTGCCTTGATCGAGCTCATAGATTCGGTTCGTCACTCGATTGAGGAAATAACGATCGTGGGTAATAACGATAAATGCGCCTTGATAACTGGATAAATGCGCTTCGAGCCATTCTATCGTCATATTGTCGAGGTGATTCGTCGGCTCATCGAGCAATAATACATCGGCTGGCTGAATCAAGGCCTTCGCTAAAGCGACTCGCTTTTTCTGTCCTCCCGACAGCTGCTCAACCGGCGTAGAAAACTCTGTAATCCCAAGCTTCGTTAAAATGGACTTTGCCGTTGCATTGGCATCCCATGCTTGAAGCTCATCCATCGTTTGCTGAAGCTTGATAAAGCGCCGCTGTACCGCCTCATTCGCAGGCTCTCTTTCAAGCTGGAGCAACCCCTCCTCATAGGCTCGCATCGCTTTCATTATTTCAGAGCTGCCGTAATAAATTTGTTCGAGCACGGTCAACCCTGCCTCAAGCTCCGGCTGCTGCGGCAAATATTCCATCTGATAATCTTTGGCGTGTTTTATATCTCCCGCATCAGCCCCTCTACTCCGCTCAGTACGTTGAGTAACGTCGACTTCCCCGTTCCATTGATGCCGATTAAACCGATTCGCTCTTTCTCTGCTATCGTAAAGGAGAGCTGATCAAACAGCGTCTTTTCACCATAAGCTTTCGATAAATGTTCTACTTGTAAAATACTCATCGCTTACACGCTCACCCTCAATCTATTGATTTCTCTATTGTAGCGAAAACTTTGGCGAGATGCACGGTTAGCCTATTTTGCGAATGACTGGTTGGCAGTCCTTGTTCTTACATACTGAACAGCGCAACGTAGGCTGACCACTAAAGCGTACCTAATCTATACAATAGCCAGAATAACTCTCAGTTGCACTACAATTCATAAGGTTAACGATTAAAAATAGCAGCAACATTTGTCACTGCTAATGTCCACTACATTTCTAGAAGCTGCTTGATCGCTTTGTCGATGCTAGTGGGTTCAGTCGTTGGGCTGTACCGTTCCACAACCTCCCCATTCTCGTTAACTAGAAATTTTGTGAAATTCCATTTAATATCGCTGAGAAGCAAGCCTTTTTTTTCTTTTTTTTCAAAAATTGATACAACGGATGCGCCTCTGTTCCGTTCACTTTTATTTTAGCAAAGAGGGGAAAAGTGACGCCAAATTGAGCTTGGCAAACGTGTTCCATTCGCCCGTTCTCGACCGGCTCCTGTCCACTAAATTGCTTGCACGGAAAGCCTAATACATGGAAGCCTTGCTCCTTATAGTCCTGATGAAGCTTTTCAAGCCCGGCAAATTGCTTAGCTAGCCCGCACCCGGTTGCTGTATTGACAATTAACAGTATCTTCCCTTGATATTCCTTCAGTGAGCAGTCTGTGCCATCCGGTCTTTTTACGGTAAAGTCATAAACGGTTGTCATTTAAACCTCCTTAATAGACTAATCTAGCGCCCGCGCCTGGCAAATTCGA
Source organism: Bacillus sp. JCM 19058 (assembly GCA_001310555.1). Next base: position 24,507 of record BAXO01000076.1, on the reverse strand, counting down.
CAAAGCGGAATTTATCAGGGCGATGCCTAGATTCCGTGAATTGAAACAAAGTCGTATCCTCTAAATAAATTAGGCTTCTTACGACAACAATACTCGAATAGCTTGAAAAGTCAAGCAACCGAATATCCTCCTCCGTCGGCTCATCAACTGTGATTTCTTTAATCGCATAGCTAATGTCTAATCCAAGTTCTTGTTCAAGATATTCGTACAATGAATCCTGACCTGTCATGTTCTTCAGACGCGGAACGATCGACTGCCGGATGTAATCTTTATCGAGAATAACCCGCTCTCCATCAACTTCGCGTATCCGCTGCAGCTCCCACACGTTTTCTTTCGCAGAAGCCTGCATTCGCTTAGCGAGTGAGGCCCCGATCGGCATCGATGCTTGCGAAACGATGAGCGTCCGCGAACGTCCCTCCATGTTCTCTGCTAATTCTTTAAAGCTTACATGGCCTGAAACAGGAAAATCAATTTTGGCCTGCTCCAAGACGATCGACCTTTTCCTTGAATTTTTTGAATAAACCGTGTTCTGAGAGGAGCTTTAACGCTTTTCTAACTGTTTCCCTCGAGGATTCAAAGGTTGTGGCGAGCTCATTCTCTGATGGCAGCAATGCGTTTGGTTGAAGTCGACCGTTTTGAATTTGCTTTAACAGATGCTCATAAATCAAACGATACTTATTTTTATTCATGATCATCACCTTGCTTCGACTGAAATTGGCATTTCACAAATGACTAGTACAGCTTGGCAGCTTCGAATCACGTTCAGCGGATGCGGTATACAAGCGATTCATATGGACGCAGACGAATCGTCCCGGCAAACCGAGGAGCTTCCTGATAGTTTGCAAGCAACAGCTGAGCCTGAGCTCCATTATGATTTATGTTTGGTGGACAAGAAAATACGGTCTCGTCTGCGTAGAAATTATTGATAACGAGCAGTTTCTCTTCCTTGTACGTACGGAGATAAACGAAAAGCTGCTTATCGTCTGCATTTAGTAGCTGATAGTCACCATAAGTGATGATATCATATTCTTTTCTTAAATGGATCAGCTTTTGGTAATGATAATAAATTGATGACGGATCGGCCAATGCTTGCTCGGCGTTGATCGTTACGTAATTCTTGCTTACAGGAATCCAAGGAGTTCCTGTCGTGAAGCCAGCCTGTCCTCCGCTGTTCCATTGAACCGGAGCTCTGGAATTATCGCGCGATTTTTCCTTAATAATCGCCATCGTCTCCGCTTCACTTCTCCCGCTCTCCTTCAAGAATTCGTACGCATTAAGCGTCTCAATATCGCGATAATCGTCAATCGACTGGGAGCCAGGATTGGTCATCCCAAACTCTTCACCTTGATAAATATAAGGGGTCCCTTGCATAAGGTGAATCGTCGTCGCCAGCATTTTAGCCGATTCCTTGTGATATGTATCGTCATCTCCATAGCGACTCACGACACGGGGTTGATCATGATTGCACCAAAATAAGGCATTCCAGCCGCCACCTTTATGCATTTCAACTTGCCATGTCGAGAGGATTTGCTTCAGTGCCTGAAAATCAAAATCGGCTAGCGCCCACTTCTCACCATCCGGGTAGTCGACTTTTAAATGGTGAAAATTAAATGTCATGCTTAGCTCGCGGCTCTTTGGATTCGAATACTTTACACAATGCCCGATTGAGGTCGAGGACATCTCACCAACCGTCATGCTATCGTACTTTGCCAGAACCTCCTCATGCATTTCCTGCAAAAATTCATGTACACGCGGTCCGTCCGTATAAAACCTGCGCCCATCGCCTTCTCGGTCATCAGGAAACGATTGCTCTTTAGAGATTAAATTGATGACGTCAAGCCGGAAACCATCGATGCCTTTTTCAAACCAGAAATGCATCATTTCATAAACGTGCCGGCGCAGCTCCTGGTTTTCCCAATTCAAGTCAGCCTGACTCACATCAAAAAGATGGAGATAATATTGTCCGGTCTTCTCATCAAATTCCCAAGCTGTCCCGCCGAATTTCGACTGCCAGTTCGTTGGCTCGGCTCCGTTTACCGGGTCTTTCCATATATAAAAGTCGCGGTATCGATTATTCTTCGTCTGTCTGGCTTGTCGAAACCACTCGTGCTCCGTTGATGTATGGTTAACGACTAAATCCATAATTAGCTTGAGTCCACGCTTATGCGCTTCCGCCAAAAGCTCCTCAAAGTCGGCCATTGTCCCGTATTCTTCATGAATTTGAAAATAGTCACTAATGTCGTAGCCGTTGTCTTTTTGCGGGGAAGCATAGATCGGTGTCAGCCAAATGACATCGATGCCAAGTTTCTTTATGTAATCGAGTCTTTCAATAATGCCTTGCAAATCACCGACACCGTTTCCTGTCGAGTCATTAAAGCTTTTAGGATAAATTTGATAAACAACAGCCTTTCTCCACCACTCGTTCATCTCTTACACCCTTTCTCTATTTGGCTCATGCGATAATACACAGAGCTACCACAAGCTGCGGTAGCTCTCTCTCACCTGTTAAAATTCCGATTTCTTTACTTTTGCAAATAGCAGTGTCAAAACAAAAGGAACGATTACCGCAATGCCCATCCCAATCGTAAAGACGAGCCATTTCCCTTCTGTAATGGAAACAACCGCAGGGAGTCCTCCGACACCAATTGCTGGTGCAGTGACGGCATTGAAGGCAATCCACGCAGCTCCAATAGAAGCTCCAATTAGCGCGCAAATAAATGGGAAACGATAGCGTAAGTTCACTCCGAACATGGCCGGTTCAGTGACTCCTAGGTAAGCCGAGATAGCCGATGTCATTGACAATCCCTTTACTTTTTCTTCCTTTAGCAGGAAATACATAGCTAAAGCTGCCGAGCCCTGAGCGATATTCGAAATCGCTACAATTGGCCAGAGGAAGGTCGCTCCGGTACTGCCGATCAGCTGGAAGTCAACGGCCAAAAACGTATGGTGCATACCAGTTACGACGAGCGGTGCATAAAATGCTCCGTAAAGCAATCCACCAAGAAGCGCACCGTGTTCAAAGATCCAAACAAAGATGCTCGTAATCCAATTTCCTGCTGCAAACGTAATCGGACCTATCGCAATGAAAGCCAAGAATCCAGTCACCAACAATGCAACGGGACCGACAACGAGAAGTTGGAAAGACTCAGGTACTTTCTTTTTAAGAAATATTTCAATTTTCGCAAGCACGAACGCAACGAGTAATGTCGTTAATACTTGACCTTGATAGCCAACCTGCGCAACTTCCAGGCCAAACACATTCCAATATTCCATCGTCCCATCCTCGATAGCCACTCCGTACCCATAGGCACTTAACAGGTTTGGATGAACGAGAATCAAGCCGATTACAATTCCTAATAAAGGGTTTCCACCGAAGCGCTTTACCGCTGACCACCCAATCAGGACGGGTAAGAAATCAAAGGCTGTTACAGCGATTAAGCTAATGATCGACGCGATATCCTCCCATTGAGGATACATTTCTATTAATGATTGCGAACCGAAAATCCCTTGCTGAGTCAATACATTATTTAGCCCTAATAATAAACCGGCTGTAACAATTGCTGGTAAAATTGGTATAAAAATATCGGCAAGCGTTTTAATCGCTCGTTGGAGAGGATTCATTTTTTTACTCGCCGCAGTTTTTGTTTCTTCTTTTGACGATTCCTGAATCCCTGTTAGCTGAATGAGCTCCTTGTATACTTTATCCACAATCCCGGGACCAAGGATAACTTGAAATTGCCCGCTGGAAGAAAATGACCCTTTCACTAGATCGATTTTCTCCAATGCCTCTTTGTCAACCTTCTCTTCATCTTTTAACACTAACCGAAGTCTCGTCACACAGTGAGTCGCAGACTCCAAATTGTCCTGACCACCGATAGCAGCTAAAATTTGTTTAGCCGACTCCTGATTTTTATTACTCATTATTCGAACTCCTCTCAATGAAAAATGGTTTCAGTAGCTGTCTTGCTTCAACTCATGGTTAGCGGATTAAACATGGAGTAGTCAACCTTGCATAGACAACCTAAGAAAAATTGAGCGTTCCACTTGTATATACAAATAGAATTCGCTTTCATTATAACTTGTATATACAAATTGTCAAATGTTTTTTTCTTTTTAGCAATACTACTCTAGATTTAAGATACACCGTTTTCAAAAATTCAAACCTTTTTAGAAAATTGTATAGAGCGAAGCTGACACCAGTGGAAAATAAGCCCTTAAACGTTAGAGTCGTTCAGGAACTACAGGTAGGTATATGTATATTGCTCCTCAGCATTAGGGTTAAATTAAATTCACAAGTATTTTATCGTCGCATTTGTAAAGATATCCTTTAATTGGACTACAGTTTTTAAGGGTTAGCGGGGATTTAAAGGGGTATTGCTAACATTTCGGAAATTTTGTACGCTAAGCGAATTAAAACTTAAGAAGTCGAAATCCTTAGCGGAATTCGACTTCTTTTAGATTGGCTTATTTGTTCAATTACAGCACTAGTTAATTTCTTTAATCGAAAAAATATGACAAGTAATAGCCGCATTTTTCTGTCGAAAAATGCGGCTAATGTTTTGTAACAAAATTCGTTATTCTGCAAAGAAGAAAATTTCTTACATTATTTCTTTCACTTGACATATATCGATTAGTAGGAAGGCCTGCCCATTCGAGAAATTGTGTAAAAACTATATTTTTTTTTACCAAAAGGTATTTTGAACTGAAGTTCTGTATTTGAATTGCTCATCCAAAAATGGCCCTTATGCCTATACTTTCTCTTATTTAGCTCCCAAATTTAACACCGCTAGACCCGGCGTACAACGTGTAGCAAATACTCATTACGGTTGAGTGGATTATGATCAGTTCGAGGGCGATACGGTGTCTTCCCTCGTGCCAGTTCGTAGTGATCAAACTCGTGTTCAAATACCCCTTCGCCACGAGCAAGCCCCAAAAGTTGCAGTTGCAGTTTATCCACATTTCCCACTGGAATTTCACCTTCTAACACACATATGGACCCTTGCATGTTTTGTTTCATTGGAACTGCTCGAACCTTCGACAGAACCGGTAAGGTCTGGGTGATCGTATCCTCGGGTATTTCAAGATAGAAGCGATGAATCGGTTCAAACACAGCGGTACCAGCTTGTTGTAACGCATTCATCAGAACCAACGGGGTGAGGTTGCGGAAGTCGGCGGCTGTACTCGACATGCTCTTGTCAAACCCGCCATGGGCACTGCTTTGACGCGCCCAGTAACCACAATGTGTCAAGATAACCTTGCAGTCTGTAACTTCCCAACCGTACAGTCCCTGCCGGAGTGTCTTTCTCACTGTCTCTTCAACAGCTCGATGGAACGCGAGCGGCATGGCTCCAAGTTCAACCTCAATCTGGTATTCAATACCTGTGCCAATGGGCACGGGCTCGACTCGTAACCCCACGGTAGCAAGAAACGGGTTTGATTCCTTGTCGATAATCTCTACTGAATCCCCAGCCCCTTTCGGGCGTTCGATGTAGACAGTGGTCGTCTCCAGGAATTCAACATGGATTCCGTAGTCGTTGGTTAGCGTTCCTTGAATAACTTCCTTCTGGACTTCTCCATAAAGCGAAACATACAATTCTTGCCTTATGTCATCTTGACGCAGGTTAATCAACGGATCCTGCTCTGCTAGCTCGGTCAATGCAGAGTATAAAGCACCGTTCTGTGCCGAACGTTTTGGTTTAATAACTGTTTCCAACGTTGGCGGAGCAAAGTGAACTCTTTCTGAAGCCTTGTGCTCTCCAATAACATCGCCGATTTGAATGTCATGGAGTCCCCATAACTTCCCAATCTGGCCCGCCAGTATATTCTCGCTCGGTTCAGCCAATCCCCCGTTGAACACTTGGATGGTAGTGACCTTTCCTTCCTTGTTCACGCCGTATTCCAATCTTTCACGCACTCGTATAGTCCCAGAGTACATACGGACATATGCAATCTTCTCTCCTGCCTTATTGCGTTCTATTTTGAAAACGTAACCGTCAACAGGTCCATTGCTTTTATAATCAGCCAATGGCAGGAAGGTTGTGATTCCACTAATAAGCGAATCAATACCCGTCCCCGTTTTGGCTGAGCCGAAAATGACCGGGTGCACTAAGGCATGCTTGATTTGAAAGGCAAGTTCGTCGCGTAACTGGTCATTCGACAACACCATATCGTTTTCTACATATTTGGTAAGGAATGCATCGTCGTAATCCGCTAACAACTCCGCAAGTCTTTGGTTAAAGTCGTTATTGCTCACCGGGTACGGATTGTAAGTGGCTTCTCGGGTCCCATTGTGACTGACCGACCCCATTGGAATTATCGCACAAGTTAATTTCCTAGATATGTCTTGCAAAAGCTCCTCATATTGCGCGCCCGTACGTCGATTTTGTTCACGAATAGGAGGGTAGGAATATGCATCCGCTGCAAGGTTCGCATTAATACGCTAGTCTGTGCCTGCACCCCCTCAACAGCAGATATAACCATAACGACACCATCGAGTACATGTAATACCCGTTCCACCTCGGCGATAAAATCAGGGTGCCCCGGGGTGTCAATCAAATTGATCGTCACATCGTTAACTTTAAAAGATGCAACTGCCGATTTTATTGTGATGCCTCGTTGACGCTCTAATTCTAACGAATCGGTTTGGGTATTGCCCTTATCAACGTTACCCACTTCATAAATGACACCAGTTTCGTACAAAATTCGCTCAGTCAAGCTAGTCTTGCCAGCATCAATATGTGCCAGAATTCCTAAATTAATGGCATTCGTACGAGACAACCCGTTTGACTGCCCCAATGTGACAGAACGGGTGGAATGCCGAATGTCAAAATGTTTTGAGTCTTTCACTTGAATGCCCCTCTTATTTGTAAGGGATTCGCAGTTTAGGGGGCTAGTTAGGCGACAATCCCCTTCAATGTGATATGCCCCATCTCAAATATTGCTGCAGTCATGGTAAACAGCACCTCCGATTTATTATTATGTGAAATGGTATCACGTGTGTACTAACAATGTCAATTTCATGTAATCGCCCAGTATATTCAGGAAAGGGCTCCTTTTCAAAAAGTAGAAATCAACGTATGTACCCACAAGAGAGTCCTCGTGTTAGAAGTTAAAGTTCTGAAACTTGTTTTGGGTATGAAACTTAGGTTTCTTAAAAAAAATTATTGGTCAAATTCACAGTGGGAAGAAAAAGTTACAAATCGAGGAGTTCGGAAAAATTTTATCCAAATATAGCCAGTTTGTTTCAATCGCTGGTTTCAATTATAAACGTAAAAGCAACCAAATGGCTGCTTTTACCGTAAGCATGAACTTAGACAAGGTTTTACTGCTGACTCGTTATGAATGAAAATGAATCAGCTTTCCCATAAACTATTAGCGTGATATGGCATACAATAGACTACCTTTTACTAATTGCTCCGAGTGTTTCCCTGTCAACATTGGATTCACCGGCGTTTCAGCCTGTCAAACGTATTCATTCTTGCTCGGTTACAGAGCTCTTCAGCAGTAAATCCGTTTGATGGCGTTCCAGTGCTAACTCGATCAGTCGACTAATTAGTTCACGGTAGGGAAGGCCACTCACTTCCCACAGCTTCGGATACATGCTGATTTTTGTAAAGCCAGGAAGAGTATTGATTTCGTTTATGACAATCCGCTTGTCAGGGGTTAAAAAGACGTCCACTCTGGCTAATCCTTCGCATTGCAATGCTTGAAACGCTTTAATCGAAACATTTCTGATTTCCTCGGTCAGTTCAGCATCCAGCTCTGCCGGTACTGCCAAACGTGCGCCGTTTTCATCGATATACTTTGCATCATAGGAATAAAAATCATCCTGTGGCAATATTTCACCAGGTAACGAAGCTATCGGCTCATCGTTTCCTAGGACGGAACATTCAATTTCTCTCCCTTCAATCGCTTCCTCAATCAGTATTTTGTGATCATAGGCAAAAGCGAGCTCGATTCCTTTCGTAAACTCAGCCTCAGTTCGTACTTTGCTGACGCCGACAGAAGAGCCTTGGTTCGCTGGCTTAATAAACAGAGGAAGTCCCAGCTCTGCCGTGATCGCTTCGTAGCGAATCTCCTCTTTTTTTCTTTCTCGTGAACGTGAAAGAGTTAGCAACGAGTAGACCCGTCCCCTTTAACAGCCGTTTCGCAATATCCTTATCCATACTGACGGCAGAACCTAACACATTTGAACCAACGAAGGGAATATTGGCAAGGCGAAGCATTCCTTGTAGACTGCCGTCCTCTCCCAGCGTTCCATGAACAATTGGAAAGGCGACATCAAGCTGATCTAAACGTTTTGCTTGAGAGGTGCTAAGTAATTGATGCTCCTTTGCCCCTGGTACAACAGTGATCCCTTTGTTTGATTTATTCAGCTCAATCAGCTTCGGGTCCTCAGCATTGATCAGAAAGTGGGAGGAATCGTTCACATGCCAATTCCCCTCCTTATCGATTCCGATCAGCACGGCATCAAACCTTTCTTTATCGAGTGCTTCTACAATATTTTTTGCTGATTGCAAAGAAACCTCGTGCTCAGCTGATTTCCCTCCAAAAATAATGCCGACCTTCTTTTTTTTCATGTCCCCACCTCATCCTTTTAATCGGTTACACGTAATTATGTCTAATTGCATAAATCGCCAGCTGTGTGCGGTCCCGCAGCTCAAGCGTAGCTAATATTTGGCTAATATGGTTTTTGATCGTACCATGCGACAAATGAAGCTCTGCCGCTATTTCTTGATTCGTTTTTCCATTTCCGACCAAGGCGAGTATGGAAGCCTCTCTTTCGGTCAAACGAGTGGGTTCGTACCTTTCAGCGCTATAACGATTTTTCATCAGCTTAGGCACAACCTTAGCAGCCACTTGCTCATCAAGTGAAAGGCCACCATTTAATGCGCTTTTAATCGCGTTCACTAGCTTTTCCCCATCGGCATCCTTTAACAAATAACCAACTGCCCCATGCTGTAAGGCTTCATGCGCATACTCTTCATCAGCAAAGGTAGTCAAAATGAGAATTTTTGCTTTTGGATCGTACCGTCTAATGAATTTTGTCGCCTCCAGCCCTGTCATAACAGGCATCCGATTGTCCATAATGACTAAATCAATTACATGTTGCTGATAGAGCTGAAGAGCCTGCTCTCCGTTTTCAGCTTCCACTGTCACTTTTAGCTCGTCATCTTGTTCAATCATCATTTTAAGTCCTTGCCTGACAATGGCTTGATCCTCAGCTAATAAAATTCGTGCCAAAGTGCACCCTCCTGTCATTCGCAGTTTGACGTTTTAGACGTTACGGATTACGACAATACCTCCGAAGCGAAGAACCGTTCAGCTTCGTTGCAGCTTCAGCTTGCTATCGAACTCAGCATATCATGTATAACCCGTGCATTCCCGTTCGCCCCTCAGCTCCCATGACCCATCGACTGCTTCCACAGCTGTCGATTAAGGTCTTTGTGTTCCTGCAAGTCATTGTCATTTCTTTTTTTCACTATTGCTTCGATAAAAAGAAAAGACTGCCAACCCGATCGCAACAAGGCTTGCCGTTTGCTCGTGAAAGAGATAAGAAATTAAACGAGATTAGCTGCTACAAGCGAATACTCTTTCGCTCAGTTTGGCTGCTGTCGATTAACTACATGAACCAGACCGAATGCATTCCACCAAATACGAATGATTGCGCGACGCAGTAGAAAAGCTATGGCCTCGTATCTCTTCCAAAGAGGTATGGAGCTGAGCCCAACCGTGTTCATGACCTACAGGCCGCCCAGGCAAGCGGTTGAGCCTCTATTAATATCACAATGCTAGGACAAAAAGGCAAGAAATCGGAATTTCTTCACAATGTCAATTTCTTTAGGCCGCTACTCTTCTATTTTAAGAGCAAGTCGGCAAGGCAGCAAGGCTAAATTGCAACTAGGTTTTGTTTACCCTCGCCGCCAGCATTCCCTTCAAGCGCCAGTCGATACCTATTTTCTGACAAATAGCAAAATAATGGAGCAGAGTCAAGAGGACCATCCCAGTATTCATCCCGAGAATAATTCCCCCCATTTGCAAGTTTGGCATCGAACCGAGGAAAAACATTAGAATAAAGGAAAGAGAAGTGGACCAAATGGCGTGCCAAAAGGCTTCTCGCACTAGACCTATTCCAATTAAAAAGGCTTGCAATGGTGCAACAAAATAATGAAAAAGAAAATACGGAACGAGCAATTTCAAATAGACGATCGCAGGTGAATTTTCAAAAAACAAGCTTGTCAGTGGTTCAGCAAAAAAAATAAAAGACGAACGAAATCGGAATTCCGTATAAAAAGGTGAGCAACATCATTTTACGAAGCAAATTCCCGAGCTTATCCAATTCCTTTTTCGCGTACATTTCTGAAACCGTCGGCAACAGAATAATTTGCAGGGCGTGAGCAATAAACGCTGGAAAAAAAACCGATAGTAAATGCTACCCCTGCCAGTTTCCCATATTGAACCATCGCCATTCCTTCCAGCACTCCAGCTCGAACAAGAGCCTCTCTCACTAAAAAAAAGGCTTGAGCGCAAAGGTCGCCGCATGGAAGATCCGCAAGCCTGTATAAGGCAATGATACTTTTATTAACGCTTCCCGAACCCTTTTTCCCGTCATGCCAACCTGGGGCCGGCGGCCAAGTCCTCTTATTTGCATAATAAACATGCACAGCAAGTAAGTCATTACGACAATTTCACTGGCAACGAGTGCACATAGCGCCACAAAAAGCGCCGATTCTGTTTCATAGGAAAAAAAAGAGGAAGACAAGAACGAGCAGCACCAATTGCGCTACTCGTTTTAGAACGTTTGCAGCTGCAATTTTCCCCATATTTTGTGCACCCATAAAGTATCCTCTTGCTACCGAAGAAAAAGCAACGACGGGAATTAAGACGATTAAGAGCCATTGTGTCCAAGGATGGTAATGATTAAAAACCGGAAGCTGTGGAAGGATCCAAATGGCTGCCACGGCACAAATTGAAGCACAAAGCATTGCAAAGCGTAAGGAATGAATAAGCATACTGCGATGATATAGCTCATCCTTTTCCGCAATAAACTTAGAAATCGAAATAGGCAGCTCCAAGCTAGCAAAGACAACGACAAAAACGATCGTCGGCAAAATGGACATATATAATCCTAAGCCCTCTTCACCGAGCTGTCTGGCTAAAACAACATTAATAACAAACTCCAGGCACTCCCCTAAAAAAAGCGGCAATAATCAGCAACACGGCTCCTCGAAAAAAAGGTCGTCATAATTCCTCTCCTTCTCTGTACCTTCTGTTCTATCAATATGAGACAAGCGGATAATTTAGTATGACAATTGTGTGGAAAAGAACAAAAGCGCGGTTTGTCCGTTTGTCAAATGGACGAACTGGACAGGCAGGCAGAGAAGAAACAAGTGATGAAAGGAACTGATGATGATTGCTCGGACAAAGGGAGTTTGCTTAGGCTAGACGCCATGTGCTGGACGGGGCTATCCTTGGGTGAGAATGTATTAATTCACTATACATTATTGAGTAAAAAAAGATGCCGATTTAAGGCATCTGTACGATAAATTGATTGGTTGGACTAATCAATTTATCCAACTTCTTTTTTTTAAACCAGAGGAAATTCCCGTTACTGGCAATCTTGTTTCAGGAGATTGAATTAAGCCCTGTTATATATAGACAATATTTTAATGGTGCTGGATTCGTTTCCTGGAATAACAAAGATATAATCGGATATAGATTTCTCCATTTATCTAATGCATCGTGGTGATTGTTTTCTCTTATATTTTGAAAAACATCTAAATAACTTTTAGTCTCTACTCCGTGTTCCACAAAACATGGCATCACTGAATTAACCAAAAATCCTCAAACGAGGGATTTGATGGGCTATTTGGCATGTACAAGATTAGTATAGTTTTTTATTGAAAAACGTTAACAACTATTGGCTGGTTTAATACTAACGTTAGAACTCTCATCAAAAATATGAAGATGACTTATTTTATTTTCTAAAGCATCATCAATTCTTTTAATATTCCAAGGATGTATTTGTTCCGGTAACTTTTCTCTTTTAAAGAACTGTACTTGTTCTATTTCTTCATTCGGCTCCCATTCAATCCTAGTGAAGATTTTCGCCCTAAACAAAAAAACCAAATTATCATTCGGGTATGAGTAATAAGTTGAAATAAGGTTATTTACCTCCACAACATAACCTGTTTCTTCTAATACTTCTCTTTTTACACCGTCTATTGGTGACTCATTCTCTTCGAGGTGACCACCAGGTAATGTCCAATTATGAGAGCCATAACCGATTTTAGTCAACAAAATTCTTTTATCCTGATCTGTAATTGCCGCAAAGACACCAACCATATTTTGATTTCTCCTTTCTAAATAAATAAGCCTTCATCCGTTATCCTGCGGTGGTAGCAAAATGGATCTCTATTAGTTCGTTTAAAGCGATTTCGTTGATCAGAATCTAAGTAAGTGTGATTCAAAACAAATGATTACTCTAACAGTAAAAAGGAACATTTACGCTACCATAGCTCTTTTTTCGATGTAGTTACCGCTTTTGCACCTGCACGAATCGCTTGCTCAATCTCCTGCCGGCTCTCAATTAGCCCACCGGCAATAATTTCCGTTCCTGTCGTCTCGTTTATGCGGTTAATATAGGACGGCAATATCCCCGGCAAAACCTCGATAAAATCCGGGTTGACCTTTTCAGCCAGCCTGCAGCTTGTTTCAAGGGCGATCGTATCGAGCAAAAACAGGCGCTGAATCGCTAATATTCCCGTTTTTTTTCGCTACCTTTAGCACTTCTCCTCTAGTCGAAATAACACCGGCAGGCTTCAAGGCTTGACACACATATTCTGCTGCATATTTGTCGCTTTTCAGACCAGATATCCGATCTAGATGCAATAAGAGCTTCTTCTTGTGGTCTTTAGCGTAGTTGAGTACACTTTCCAGCTGCGTGATATGCAAATCAAGCATCACCATAAACTCATATTGACTGTTTAATACTTGTTCGAACTCCTTCATTTTCTTTACTGCCGGGAGAACGCGTTGACCGTTAAATGCCAAGTTTCATTCCTCCTTAATCGTGACTATTCCGCTAATGTGATTTCGCTTAACAGCTTACCCTTAATCGTCCTGAACACGGGTACTCCAACTTTTACTGCACACATACTGCTCAGACCGAACGCACTTCAGCGAAAAGTGATATCTCTCAGCATGCATGTAAAAAGTTTTTTTTGGGCCAATTTCTATTCTATTAACCGAATCAAAGCTTTATTAATCCATGAATGATTCACGGATTAGTTCCGCTTACATCACAGCTTTTCCTAATGGAGAGGTCTTTTTCTCTTGTAAACAGTCCTCTTTTTCAATACATTAGGGAGCTTACACATTAGTGTACCATATCGTTTTTTGAAAAAAGCGCGACATGAAGCGGAGAGTACACTCTTTCGATGAATGCAAAAAAAGAGCAGGTCCAGTCACTAAAGGACCAAAGCCCTGCTCTCCTTCTGTTCAACTGTAAATTTCATGTTGGGACGCCTCTCCTAAGTACTGTTCAAGCTCAGTTTGATACTGTTCCGCCTGCTCATGGCTCCAATGCAAGTAAGTGGCCATATACTGAATAACAACTTTCTTCCATTGCTGCACCTCCCGAACGTTGAACAATAGCATTCCCGTCCTCCGCATGAAAAAGTCAACCGGCGTGACCGTCATTTCATGCTCCATACCGTAAAGCAGTGCTCCGAGCAAAGGAAGCGGCAACGCACCTTCATCCTGCCGCTCGTTGATTCCTTCCAGCAATTCGTAAAGCAAAGGCGTATTTGAACCGTATGTCCGGGCGACCTTCCTCGCTTCGGCTTCTGTCATCCCTAAAACGACTCCGGACTGAATTTGCTGTTCGACAAAAGCATCGAACTGCTCAGAGCCTCCGACATCCCCTCCAGAAAGAGGAAGCGTGGCTGTTTGGCAGACACCGTAGCCTTCTTGATTGTTAATATCAAGATGCTCCATAACGAGTGTTACAACTTTATCTGCCATTTTCCTATAGCCCGTCAGCTTCCCGCCAGCAATCGTAATCAAGCCGGAAAACGAAACAAATACTTCATCCTTCCGCGAAATATCAGATGGATTCTTGCCTTCCTCATGAATTAGCGGGCGCAAGCAGCCCAGCTCGATTCGACGTCTGATTCTGTTAGATCCTGCTTAGGAAAAAGGGCGTTCGTTGCTTGAATGATATAATCGACGTCCTTTTCAGTTACATCAGGATTACTTTGTTCTCCATGATAGTTCGTGTCTGTCGTGCCGATATACACTTTTCCCCCTCGTGGAATGGCAAACATCATCCTACCATCGTCATACGGCGTGTCAAAATAAACAGCCTGCTTAAGCGGAAACCTTTTCAGGTCAACGACTACGTGAACTCCCTTTGTCAAATGAATTTTCTTTCCTTGGCGCGAATGGTCGGCTTCCCGTAGCTCATCAACCCATGGCCCGGTGGCATTGACGACTTTTTTTGGCGTACAGTTTCATTTTTTTTCCGGTAATCACATCAGACGCTTCAACACCGGCGACCTGCCCCTTTTTGTAAATAAAGTCCTCGGCCTTCACATAATTGGCTGCCAAAGCCCCATGTTGCCACGCTTCTTTAATCACTTCAATGGTCAACCTTGCATCATCTGTACGATATTCGACATACTCACCCGCACCCTTCAATCCTTCTTCCCGAAGTAAAGGCTCTTTTTTCAATACTTCATCCTTAGAGAGCATCCGGCGTCTTTCCGATCGCTTAACCCCTGCAAGAAAATCATAAACCTTAAGTCCGAGCGAAGTACTGAATGCGCCAAATGTTCCTCCTTTATAAAACGGGAGCATCATCCATACCGGAGTCGTTACATGCGGAGCATTTTCATAAACGATCGCACGTTCCTTACCGACTTCAGCGACTAATTTAATTTCAAACTGTTTTAAATAGCGTAAGCCACCATGAATAAGCTTTGTTGAACGACTTGAAGTGCCGGCCGCAAAATCCTGCATCTCGATCAGCCAGTTTTGAGCCCTCTTGACTGAGCATCCAGCATGATACCAGCACCGGTAATCCCTCCTCCTATTACTAATAAATCAAGCTCCTCCATCTCCATTTCGGCGAGAATATTAGTTCGATTTTGACTGGAAAATGAACGATTCATTCTGTATCAGCCTCCTACTTATCGTTAACCCGCGATGCGAAAAAAGACCACAACAATCCCGCAAAGCATAGTAAATGCTTACGAAAATGCTGTGGTCTCTCATTCTACTCAGACCTTTATTAACTTAAATTCAGTGTACACCTTTTTCTTTATTTCGTAAAGAAAGACGCTCTTCCTCTTTCATTTGGTTTAAACCCCATTGTTGCCTCGACAGCCTCAACCCAGCCTTGATAAAGCCTTTGCCGCTCCTCAGCAGCCATTTTCGGTTCGAAGGAACGGTCCATTCTCCAATTTTGAGCAATATCGGCTTTGTCATTCCAAAAGCCAATCGCTAAACCAGCCAAGTACGCTGCACCAAGTGCTGTTGTTTCATTGATCACCGGCCGTTCCACTGAGAGGTCGAGTAAATCGCTTTGAAAATTCATCAAAAAATTATTTTTGACCGCACCGCCATCTGCTCGCAGCTTCTTAACCTCTATTTTCGAATCGGCTTCCATGGCGTTGAGGACGTCCTTCGTTTGATACGCAATCGACTCGAGTGCGGCTCGAATAAAATGCTCCTTCGTCGTCCCTCGCGTCAAACCAAAAATTGCTCCCCTTGCTTCACTGTCCCAATACGGGGTTCCTAGACCAACAAACGCAGGAACGAAATAGACCCCTTCGGTTGAAGCAATCCTTGCAGCATACGCTTCTGTTTCAGGAGCCTCCCCGATCATACGCAAGCCGTCTCTGAGCCACTGAATCGCCGACCCAGCGACAAATATGCTACCTTCAAGAGCATATTCCACCTTCCCGTTTATTCCCCATGCAATCGTCGTCAGTAGCCCTCTCTTTGATTTGACTGGGGTATTGCCGGTATTCATCAGCATAAAACAGCCGGTCCCGTATGTGTTTTTAACCATTCCTTCCTCAAAGCAAGCCTGTCCGAATAATGCGGCGTGCTGATCGCCAGCAGCACCGGAGATTGGGACTTGCTCACCAAAAAAAGTGATGTGGGGCTGTATGCGCATACACTTCAGAGGAGGAGCGCACTTCTGGCAGCATTGAACGTGGGATATCGAGAATTTCCAACAAGTCATCGTCCCATTTTAATTCAAAAATATTGTAAATTAATGTCCTTGACGCATTCGTATAATCTGTTACATGGGCTGTTCCGTTGCTCAGCTTCCAAATTAGCCACGTATCGATCGTTCCGAACAATAGCTCGCCGTTTTCTGCTTTTTCCCTGGCCCCATCCACTTGATCAAGAATCCACTTAACCTTCGTTCCGGAAAAATACGCATCGATCAATAATCCGGTCTTTTGCTTGAACAAATCATTGTAGCCCTGTTCCTTTAGCTCCTCACATATGGAGACCGTTTGCCTCGATTGCCAGACGAGGGCGTGGTAAATCGGAATTCCAGTTTTCTTATCCCAGACGACCGTCGTTTCCCGTTGATTCGTAATTCCAAGCGCGGCAATCTGCTGCGGCTTAATACCCGCTTCAGACAACGCACTTGCCATAACAGCTAGCGCACTGCCCCAAATTTCATTCGCATCATGCTCAACCCACCCCGGCTTAGGGAAATGCTGTGTGAACTCCTTTTGGGCGGAATGAACAATTTCGCCTTGCTTGTTAAAAACAATCGCTCTTGTACTCGTCGTCCCTTGATCCAACGCAAGAATATACTTTTTTTTCCATTACATGTCCTCCCATTTAAAAAGTATGAAATTCGTTTCAGTAACTGAAGAATCAGGGTATTAGGCGGGAGACCCTTTTCCCCTTAAACTACGGCCGAGCTAGTGGAAAAACCCTCTCCTTTTTATTAAGCTTACTTAAATATAGCGGGCTTAGACAGAAGAACCCTCTCTCATTCAAATAAGCTTACTGAATTATAGCGGAGCCCAAGCAGAGAACCTCTCCTTTTTAATCTAGTTTACTAAAATATAGCGGGGCTTTCTTCCACCTGATTGGCCCCCTCTTTTGCAAAAGGTAAGGTTCCGTCCATCTCGCCACTAACATTCGGCATGTCATGATACTTTACTATGAATCTCTATACAATGAACTTTCTTTAGACTATACAGGAAAAGAAGAAGTCTGCAAAGCTACCATTGTGATGCTTGCCCTACATTCCGCTAGTTATTACGGAAAAAATCATTGCTATTTCGATTATCGCTCTCTCATTTTAGACTTTGTTGATTTCATTTACGAGCTTTTGCAACGCTCCTTCAGTCGATGATGCCTCTACGGACGTCGCTAGCTCCTCGCGTTTTCGTTCAATTTGCTCAAGCTGTCGAAGGAGCGACTCTGGGGTAAGGTCTTCTTCCTCAAGCATTACCGCATAGCCTTTTTCCTGGAACGACTTAGCATTTAATATTTGATCACCACGGCTTTGCTTTCGCGTTAATGGGATGAGCAGCATCGGAAGCTTCAACGCAAGAAATTCAAAAATCGCATTCGAGCCTGCTCGACTAATCACGAGGTCTGTTGCTGCCAAAATATCCGGTAGCTCTTCATGGACATATTCATACTGTTTGTAGCCGGGTAAATGAGTTAACTCGGGATCGAGATTACCCTTACCGCATAAATGGACGATTTGATAGATTTCATTTAGTTGCTTTAAAGAAGAGCGGACGACTTCGTTGACTCTTTTTGCCCCAACTCGCCCATAATCGTTAAAATTGGCCGCTGGCTGTGAAAGTCAAGAAATTTTCTCCCTTTCTTGGCCGAGCCTTGAAGGATTTCTGAACGAATCGGAGAACCAATAGCTTCTGCCTTGCCTTCGGGTAGAAAGGCGCACGTCTCTTCAAATGAAGTAAAGATTTTTGTAGCAAATCGAGTGGCGATTTTATTCGCCAACCCTGGAGTTAAATCACTTTCATGAAGGAGTACTGGGATTCTTAACGTTCTTGCCGCAACAACCACCGGTACAGAAACAAAGCCCCCTTTAGAAAAGACAAGCTTGGGTTTTAACTTCTTGAGCGCCTTTCTTGCTTCAAAACAACCCCTCAACACTCGAAAGATGTCAATCACATTTTCGCGATCAAGATACCGTCTTAGCTTTCCGCTTGAAATCTCATGATAAGGAATGCCTTGTCGTTCGATTAATTCCTTTTCGATCCCTTTTTTTGAGCCAATATATTGGATATCCCATTCATGTTCGTTAAGTTCATTGATAATCGCAATATTGGGAGTCACATGGCCTGCTGAACCGCCCCCCGTAAAAGCAATCGTTTTTTTGCTCATTTGAATTCCTCCGTTTTTCTTATGTACGAGTTAACGAATTCGATTATACTTGATCCTATTTCGCTCGTCGACACCCATTTCAATTTAGTATATCTCATGACGACTGTTCATTTCGACTCGAAAGCAGCCTATCGAGTCATTTATCGATAAAGTTTCGTGTTATTTTTCTCGTTAAGCGCTCAATATGATTGGGGAAAAAACCTTCACGAAAAGCCGAGCATGTATCTGCCCGGCTTTATGAGGTTTGGTTATGCATCCGATAATAAAAGCCTCGTTTATTAAGTAATTCGAGATGAGAGCCTTGCTCGATTACTTCTCCTTCTTTAAGGACCAATATATTGTCTGCACGTTCAATTGTATTTAGACGATGGGCGATAATAAAGCTCGTTCTTCCCTCCATGAGCCTTTGCAACGCTTCTTGAATTTTCAATTCAGTCACCGTATCGATGCTGCTCGTTGCCTCATCTAAGATTAATATCGACGGGTTTGCAAGGATTGCCCGGGCAATAGACAGCAGCTGCTTCTGTCCTTGGCTAATTCCTCCCCCATCTTGAGCGAGCCAAGTATCATAGCCATTTGGCAGCTTGCGGATAAAGGCATCCGCGTTAGCCATTTTGGCTGCTTGCTCTACCTCGTCATCACTGGCATCCAATCTCCCGTATCGAATGTTTTCACGTATTGTCGCTTGAAAGAGAAAGGAATCCTGTAAGACAAAGCCCATATGCTGGCGCAAATTCTCCCGTTGAATTGACGTCAGATCGTATCCATCGATCTGTATGACCCCAGCTGTCGGATCATAAAATCGAGACAATAGATTAATAATCGTTGTTTTCCCTGCACCTGTAGGACCAACAAGTGCGACTGTGTCTCCGGCTGTAGCAGAAAAGCTAACATCGGTAATTGTTGGCTGGCCTTTTTCGTAGGAGAAAGAAACGTGCTGAAAGCTAACATCTCCTTTGACAGAAGAGAGTGTACCCGCATCCTGCTCGTCTTGTTCAGGAGTTTCGTCAATAATATCAAAAACCCGTTCAGCTCCAGCAATCGCAGATAACAACGTATTAAATTGGTTAGCCAAATCATTCAATGGTCGAGTGAACTGTCTAGCATACTCAGCAAAAATGACAATCACACCAATGGAAATCGCTCCGTTTAAAGCGAGGAGACCACCGATTCCAGCAATAAGGGCAAAGCTCATGCTATTTAACATATTCATCAGCTTTGGAATAAAGCCGGAATACGTTTGTGCCCAGAAGCTTGCACCGCGTAGCCGCTCATTTTTTTCAGCAAATTGCTCGATGACGTGCTGCTCCTGCGAAAAGGCTTTAACAATACGTTGACCGGATATCGTCTCTTCAATATAGCCGTTGAGCTCACCGACATGGCGTTGCTGTTCTTTAAAAAAAATCGATGTTCGCCGCGTAATCCACTTCATCCCGAATACCATCGCCGGAATAACGAGCAGTGTAATGACCGTCAGTAAAGGACTTAAAATGAGCATTACTATGATAATACCGATAAACGTCAACACACTGGAGAAAATTTGGATAACTGAGCTATTTAAGGTTGAACTGACGTTCTCCATGTCATTGGTTACCCTGCTCATCAGCTCCCCGTGCTGCCTCTTATCAAAAAACGGGATGGGCAGCCTTTGTAAATGGCGAACGAGCTGTGTTCTCATCGTAAAAACGGTTTTCTGGGCAATCCCAACCATCCAAAAATTTTGCAAGAGCACAGCCAACGAATGAAACAGGTAAACAAATAGTAATCCGATGAGAGCAAGGCCCAGATTCGCACCGTTGCTCGTCACTAAATAATCATCGATCGCCATCCCAACGATATACGGTCCTAGTAATCCTAAAACCGAGCTGACTACGACCATTAGCAAGACAAAAAAAACAATTGCATCCTGTAAACAGCAAGATATTTCCAAATCCGTTTCAACGTGGCAAGCCAATCCTTTGGCTTCGTCCGATTTCTGTTGAGTGTGTCACTTTGTTCGGGTCGTTCAAGGGAAATCGGCTTGTAGCGAAACGGCTTAGTTATTTGCTCATGCATTATGGAACGCCTCCTCTTTCATTTGGGACTCGACAATCTTTTGGTACAAAGAAGAGGTTTGCAAGAGTTGTTCATGGTTCCCTTTTTTTAATAATTTCACCATCGTTCAGTAAGAATATCTCATCTGCTGATTTTGCAGTTCCAAGCTTTTGCGTGATTAATAAAATCGTACACGAATACTTCCGGAGTGCCGTTAGCAGACTAGCCTCCGTTTCAACATCAAGCGCGCTTGTGCTATCATCCAGCAAAAGGATTCTCGGCTTACGCACTAATGCCCTAGCAATGGATAATCGCTGCTTTTGTCCTCCAGACAAATTGACTCCTTTTTGACCAATTTTTGTCTCGTACTGATTTGGAAGCCGCTCAATCATTTGATGAATTTGTGCATCCTTTGCTGCCTGCACAATATCCTCAAATGAGGCTGTCTCGCTTCCCCAAGCAATATTATCCTTGATCGAACCCGAAAACAGTAGCGCCTCCTGCGGCACGTAACCAATCATCTGACGCACTTCTTTTATCTTCATCGCCCGTATATCCGTGCCGTCTATCCGGATGGCTCCTTCCCCTACATCATAAAGTCTAGGAATCAACTGAAACAGTGACGTTTTACCAGATCCGGTTCCTCCTAATATAGCTATCGTTTGTCCGCCTTGTACATTAAATGACAATTCACGAAGCGCAGGCTCCTTTATTTCAGGGTAAGAAAAGGAAACGTTCTGGAAGGAGATTGAACTGCCTGTCACGTCGCTTAACTGAGGGAGAGCACCTTGCCCGTCTCGCAAATCGACTTCAGTATCGAGGACCTCTGAAATCCGTTCAGCTGATGCACGCGAGCGGGAAAACACCATCACGATCATCGCAAAGACAGTCAATGCGCCGGTAATCCTCGTTACATAATTAATAATCGCCACGATTTCTCCTACTTGCACGCCGCCTGCTTGCACTTGAACATTGCCAAACCATAGTACTCCAATAATTGAAGCATTCATAAGCAACAGCAATATCGGCATCGTCACTTCCATGAGCCGTAAAGCATAAACCGTTTTATCCTTTAACTCCTCGTTTTCCTTACTGAATCGCTTTGCTTCATGCCTCCTTCGTACAAACGCCTTGACCAGCTTCATTCCAGCAAGATTTTCTCGAATCACATGATTCACTCGATCAAGCTTAAGCTGTACCTGCTTGAAGGCGACACTGCCTTTTCGCATCATCCAAATCAAGAAAAAGATTAACACGGGAATCGTCACAACTAGAAATAAGGCAAGACGGGCATTAACGATTAACGCCATAATCGTTCCGCCGATCACAAGCAACGGAGCCCGCAACATGATTCTTAACCCCATAAAAATCGTATTCTGAATCTGGGTGACATCATTGGTTAATCGTGTAATAAGTGATGACGTTTGGAACTTCTGCAAATTAGCAAGCGAAAAGTCCTGAACCTTTTGATATAGCTGAGCCCTAATGTCATAGCCCGTGCTTTGGCTAGTATGCGCAGCATAAAAAGAATTAATAATACCCGAAGTAAAGGCGAGCAACGACATCCCAATCATAATACTCCCCCACCAAAGGACAACCCCCATATCCTCTGCCACGATCCCATCATCAATCACTTTGGCCAGGATTAAGGGTGAAAAAGCTCGACTAATAACTCTAACAGCATTAATGAAAGCGCAATCCAAATCGGAATGCGGTACGGCTTTAAAAAAGAAAAAAGCTTCACCATTGTTCGTCCCCCATACTGATTTCCAAGACCCTAAAAAGGTCGCACCGTAAAGCGTGCTCAAACAGACCTGTACTGACGGTCCTCGTAAATGCCCTAACCCTTTTTTAACATCCTACCCGATCCTTCGTTTTGCGAAGAAATAATCTCTCTATTTAATAATAGCTTATTTTTAAAGTTTTCACGAATGAAAACGGATACTTTTTTAAATTATTGAAAAAATGATTCAACATTTATCATTTGAAAGGGTCGTAAAAGCGTTCGTTTTTATGTAGTTTCCATCGTTCGGACTGACGAAAATCCGGCGATACCCCTCTTATTGAGCAGGAATTTTGGTTGGAAAGCCGGTTGATCCGACAGGCGCTCAGGTTTGTCAGATAAGCGCACTTTCGTCCGGGGAGCTCTTGGATTCGACGGTTGAGCTTTTTCCGGCAATCGTTTTCGATTTGATACCAAATACCTGAATTTTTCAGATGGGAAGGAATTGCTAATTAAGAGTCGAATCTTTCCAACACGCTGGCTTCAATTCGTTCAAGTCCATTTCGAATTAAAGGTGGAGAGTCACATGATTACGGAACAATTGCTTTCATTTTTGCTCATTGGCGGAATCTTTTGTTTGATTGGAATTGTTTTTTTCGAGTATCGGTCTCTTCCTTAGGCTTCGCGTAAGGGATTGGGAAGAGACTACTGGCCAGATTATTAAAAAAAGGAGCGATTTTCGTTACTATGCCTGATCGGTATCCGACCTTTCGCTTTGTAGCCAATGACGGCAATACTTATGAAAAGACTTCACCGATTCATCAAAGTCCGGGATTTTTTTCCAGGGAGAACGGTTTCTGTCCTTTACGATCCTGACGATCCTGCAAGAGCGGCGATTAATTCGTTTGTCCAGAAGGGTACATTATTCGTCGTTATCGGGTGTGTGCTGATCTTGTTCGCTCTTTTATTTACGCTCGTTCCTATAATGATCTCGTAGAAACAAAAGATCAAACAACAGCAGCCTTCGACAGTTACGATAATGTGATAGGTAAAGCCTTAATTGTCATATGTCGAGGGTTACCTTAAAAATCGTTTATCCAGCGCCTCTAAAGCCAAGCGTCCGTGGGGTTTGTCAATCAAGTGAAATCATTGTGAAAGCCTGCTAAATTTATTCTTTCCCCACCGCACCTTTAATTTCACTCTGCATCCTCCTTTAATTCCCGCAAAAGAGATTGCACGTCAGCCAATGATCCAGCACCCACTAATGCGTATACACTTTGTCTATGCTCCCGATGGGGGTTCGCGGGCGAATAATGCTGAAGATGGTTGAGTAATTGAGCACAGCCGTACTTTTCGCACGATCATCGATCAACTCTTGCAGCATCTCAACGTCCCCTGTATTAAAAATATCGTGCTCAACACCAAGCGCGAACAATTCTAACAACTCCAAAATACAGCATCTCTTTTAGTTAGCAAGGCTACTTTGTTATATGAATTTTTCATCGAATAAAAAAAACGCCTCCTCCATAAAAACAGGAAAAGACGCTTTCGAATTACCAAACGAATCAAAGTGACAGACTTTATCGTTCTAAGCTGCGAAAAGTGGTGCAGCTTGTTAATCGTAAGCGATAGCTTACAAGACATCAAGCTGTGCGGAGATTCGGGATAATCAGGGAATTGACTAATTAATTTGATCAGCTGGAGCTAGTCCTTCTCATTCGTATGCTATATTCTTAGCTCAATTAGTGGGCGCGTATATTTTTGCGTAATATAATTTCCGAATAATAAGCATAGGGCCAAAGAAAAGAAAAATAGGACAAGGTACTTATCGGCAAACATAAATAAAGTTTCTTTTTCGACGAAGGCTTGAATCAGTTTAATAGCAAACCCGTGCAGCAAATAAATGTATAATGTCCGTTGGCCAATAATCGACCAGCGATACTCTTTTTTTCGGAACGATAGCGAGAAAAAGCAAACAAAAGAATCGGTGTAACAACATATTGCAACGCCCGAATCACTCCAGCAGGCCCGTGAGCATTCTCCATGTCAATATAAGACGATGAACCGAATAACCATGGAATTCCTTCTTGCGGAAAGAACTTCCAGGAAACAGCAAAGACGAGAGCAAAAATCAATACTCCGATCAATGGCCAGACCCTCGACTCTTTAATCTGTTCAAGATTTTCTCGTTTTAATAAATATCCGAGCAAAAAGTAAGGAAAAAAAGACAAAGGTTCTCGATAAACTTAGAAACCCGTCTACGCTTTCCATATAGCCGACACCAATCCCTAAAGCAAGCGCCAAAAGTAAACCAAGCCAGCGAAACGGTGCAAACAAATAAAGCATTAAAT
>BAXO01000075.1 GCA_001310555.1 Bacillus sp. JCM 19058 | reverse complement strand
AAAATAGCAAATAATTATGTGTATTCGACTAATTAAATTCGGATTTATTTTCAAAATAGGCATTTATGAAATTGACTTGATATATTAAATAAAATTGGCTGAACTAAAATGCAAGGGGAGTTAAGATAATGGGGAAACATTTGAAGCAACTAACCAATCGTATATACTATTTACCGCATGCTCCTGAAACAGATCGACCAATACTGTCGGCCATATGCGGGACTCACCAAACTTTACTTGTAGATGCGGGAAATTCTGATCAACATGCTAAGTTATTTCTTAATGAAATAGATCAATGTCAAATTACTAATTATCATTCTGTAGTATTAACACATTGGCATTGGGATCATAGCTTTGGAACAAATCAAATGAATCTGTTAACCATAGCACATGAAAACACAAAGTTGCATCTTGAGAAAATCATTGATTATGAATGGTCAGACGAAGCTTTAGATGAACGAGTAGAAAAAGGCCTAGAAATTCAGTTTTGTTCAGAAATGATAAAAAAGGAATTTGGAGTAGACAGAAATATCAATATCGCTTTACCTAATATAACTTTTAAAGAAAAACTTGAGATTGATTTAGGTGGTATTCGGTGTGTAATCAAACACGTAGGTGGAGATCATTCTGATGACTCTTCACTCATTTTTGTAGAGGACGAAAAAGTCCTTTTCTTAGGGGACTGTTTGTATCCAAGTATTTACACACAACAACTACAATATAAGATTGATAATGTTAGACATCTCTTAGAAAATATTGAATTATTTGATGCCGAAATTTATGTACTTTCGCATGAACCTCCATTATCTAAAGATGATTTTATAGGTTATATAAGTCTATTGAAGTTAATTTGCGATTTAACGGAAAAGCATCAAAGAAACCGCATGAATTTGGTTAATGAACTATCTACTCAACTAAGTCGTAAATTAACTCAGTTAGAAGAAGAAATTGTTAATTGTTTTATTAACGGATTATAAGTGAGTTAAACTAAAGGACCTTGAAATACCTAAAACTACTGACTATAGAAAAAAATATAAAAAAGAATATGCATCATTTCGTTGTCCGAGAAGTGAAAATGCTCAGGAGCAGCCTCTTAACATATTGCGGGAATCGAACATGATCTACGTGGAGAAGCATGCGCAGAAGCGAATTTATCGGTTAAACTCCGAAATTATAAATAAATTGAGCGACTGGACCGAAATGATGCGACAATTGTGGAAGCGCCGCCTTGATACGATGGATGCTGTATTGAAAGAGGAGTTGAATGAACAAAAGAGAAAGGGAGCAAATGAAGACAATAAATGATATAAATGACGTTATATCCAAAATGATGTAACCGCTTTAATATAAAGAACAAGGCTAAATGCAGGTTCATTTACCGTGGACAAAAGGGGGGGAGATGATGAGCGAATATGCTCTCGCCGTGGATATTGGGGCATCAAATGGGCGTTTAATGCTGGGGGAGCTTAACCAAGGACAATTGCTGCTTGAAGAAATCCATCGCTTCGACAACCGAATGCTAGAACATGACAATCATCTTTACTGGGATTTATCGAAGCTTTTTGCCGAAATTAAGGAAGGTATTCGCAAATGTGTGAGCCGGGGAATTAAGCCGGCAACTATCGGAATTGATACATGGGCCGTCGACTTTGTTTTGCTCGATGAAAAGGATGAGCTGTTGACGGATGCAGTCGCCTATCGCGATCCACGAACAAATGGAATGATGGAGAAGGTATTAACGATGATTGACCGGACAGAGCTCTATGCTAAAACCGGTATTCAGTTTCAAAAATTCAACACAATTTATCAGCTAATTGCCTTAAAACAAAACAGTCCTGACACTCTCGCCAAAGCGAAGACATTTTTAATGATTCCCGATTACCTCAATTTTTTTGCTGACGGGAAAAAAGGTAAATGAATATACCAATGCAACGACTACTCAACTAGTGAATGCTTCTGCAAAGACATGGGATGGCTCTCTGATTGACATGCTTGGCTTCAACCGGGAAATGTTTCTTACAATTCAAGCTCCGCAAACAACAGTCGGTCCGTTAAAGGAAGAGCTTGTTGAAGAATTTGGATTTTCGATGGACGTTGTATTGCCAGGTACACATGACACCGCTTCAGCTGTCGTCAGTGTCCCGGTCATTGATGAGACGATTTACATTAGTTCAGGTACATGGTCGTTAATCGGTGTAGAAAGCGAGGCTCCCATTAATGATAGGAAAGCATTGGATTATAATTTCACCAACGAAGGCGGTGTTGATTTCCGCTATCGGTTTTTAAAAAAAATATTATGGGTCTCTGGATGATCCAAGAGGTTAAGCGCAACTATGAGGATCGATATTCCTTCGCCGATTTTGTCAGGCTGAGCGAAGAAGCAACGATTCAATCGGTTGTCAATGTTGATGATGACCGATTTCTCAACCCGGCTCACATGATTTCAGAAATTCAACAATACTGCAAAGAAACGGGGCAGCAGGTTCCTGTCACACCTGGCGAAATAGCCAAATGTGTATATGACAGTTTAGTTGACAGCTATCAAAAAGCAATCGGCGAAATTGTAGAAATGACCGGAAGCCGCTATGAAACGATTCACATTATTGGGGGAGGCTCGCAAAATACCGTGTTAAATCAGCGAATCGCCGATGCGACAGGTAAAACCGTTTTTACCGGGCCAATCGAAGCGACCGCAGCAGGTAATTTGCTCGTTCAATTTATGTGTAAGCGCAATATTGTTAACCTTAAGGAAGCACGAAAAATAATCGCGCATTCATTTCCAATCACAGAGTACCGAAGGAGGAGCAGAAATGAGCAGCATTAATCGACTGATAGAGGCAAAGGCACAATACGAGAAATGGGGTATCGATCTAGACGAGGCGTTCGCTCAATTGGAAAAGGTCGCGATTTCTGTTCATTGCTGGCAAGGCGATGATATCGAGGGCTTTGAAGTGAATCAAAATGAGCTGTCGGGCGGAATCGATGTCACGGGGAACTATCCCGGTAAAGCACGGAATGCGAAAGAGCTTAGAAGCGACCTAGAGAAAGCTTTATCGTTCATTCCGGGCAGGCACAAGGTGAATTTGCATGCGATTTATGCCGAAACCGATGGGGAAGCGGTTGATCGGGATCAATTAGAGCCGAAGACTTTGAACACTGGGTAGCTTGGGCAAAAGCATTGGGCATAGGGCTCGATTTTAATCCGACGCTATTTTCTCACCCTAAGGCAGAAGATGGCTTGACTCTTTCCCATCCCGATCCGCAAGTCCGTGAATTTTGGATTAATCATTGCAAGGCCAGCCGCCGAATCGGTGCTTATTTTGGCAAAGAGCTTAGGACTCCGTGCTTGACTAATATTTGGATTCCTGATGGATACAAGGATGTACCAAGTGATCGACTGACGCCAAGGCAACGGCTAAAGGATTCGCTCGATGAAATCTTTTCTGATTCCGTCGATGAAAGGCATAACATTGATGCTGTTGAAAGTAAGCTATTCGGGATTGGCTCAGAATCGTATGTTGTTGGCTCTCATGAATTTTATCTTGGTTACGCCTTGAAAAACAATAAGCTTTGCTTAATGGATACAGGACATTATCACCCGACCGAAATGGTTTCGAATAAAATATCAGCGATGCTTCTTTACAGCGACAAGCTAGCATTGCATGTGTCCAGACCTGTTCGCTGGGATAGTGATCACGTTGTAACCTTTGATGACGAGCTCCGCGAAATTGCCCTTGAGATTGTGCGGAACAATGCGCTTGACCGTGTCATGATCGGACTCGATTTCTTTGACGCGAGCATTAATCGAGTCGCCGCTTGGACAATTGGGACCCGGAATATGATTAAAGCATTGCTGTACGCGCTGCTAACACCAAACGATTACTTGAGGAGTTTGCAGGAGGAAGGTAATTTCACCGAAAGGCTCGCTTTGATTGAAGAATTTAAAACCTATCCATTTGGGGCCATCTGGGATCATTATTGCGATATAAAAGGCGTGCCTGTTCAGGAAAACTGGTTAGCTGAAGTTAAGAAGTATGAAGAAGCGGTCTTATCGACACGAAATGAATAGACGCGATGACACTTGAGCCTGGTGTAATGTCAACCAGGCTCTTTTCTGAATTCTATAGAGAAGATATCAACCATTCTATAAAATTCAATGACTGCTTTCGCCATTTCAACGATTCTAGCTTGCAATTGTTCAGGCTGAACGACCTTCATTTGATCGGCAAAACTAAGAAGATAAGCACTAGCCTCATCCTCTGTATTAAAAGAAAGATGGACAGGAGTCCAGCCAGCGGAATTTCTACTTTCCGTTTCAACAATTCGAACAAACCGATTAGTGAATGTTAGCTTCGGTAAGACAGACGGCGCAACCTCCACCGATACTTCGTAGTTCGGTAAATTCTCGATAAAGGCTCGTGTTGATGACTGCCAGTATTGCGCAAGGTTAAAGTCCCGTGGCCTTTCAAATGGTTCATCTGTTGGTACTGCAGTTCGAATGCGTGAAGCTCTGTAATTTCGGATGTCTCCATCGTCTTTGGCAGCAACAAAGTACCAACGGCTTCCTTTAGCGACTAATCCAAGCGGTCCTACAATACCGGTTGACGTGCTTCCATCTGCTCGCTCATATGCGATTGATAATTTATTATCTTGCCAGATCGCTTTTTTCAGAACGTCGAATGTGACGAGTTTTTCTTGCTGTTTTCTCCAAGTACTCGTATCGACATGAATCCGATTCCAGACATCTTTGGCATTTTGACGATATACTGCGGGAAGCGAGGCGATCAATTTATTTCTGGCTTCTTCAGATGTGCGAGTTAAGCCGAGATCATCGAGCAGCTGTGAAGAAGGAGAAACAAACAAGGCGCGAATTTCCGCTTCTTTTAAGCCTGTAAGGCTCACTCGATAATTTTCCAATAAAAACCAGCCGCCGTTCTTACCTCGCTCGGCGAAAACCGGAATTCCAGTTCCGCTTAGTGCATCCATATCCCGATAAATGGTCCGCTCAGAGACCTCGAGCTTTTTTTGCTAATTCCTTTGCGGTCAACTGCCCGTGTGATTGCAATAATAAAAGAATAGACACCAATCGATCAGCTCTCATACAAATCTCCTTTTCCTGCTTTTCTAAAACTATTTAATTAAATATGACATTGTTTGTCAAGAATTAGCTAATGGAACAATTGAAAAGGATAGGACTCGGAAATTAGAGCGAGACTAGAATCGGCGAATGAGCCAGAGATACCAGTTTGAATTCGCTAATAAGAGATAATAGTATCGAAGGGGTAGGGCGCACCTTAGCAAAGAAAGGTAGCACCAAGTGACAAAAATAGCGGTGCTGAACGTCTACCTATACAAATGATTTCCACCCAATGAAATAGACATTCAAAATAATTAAAAGTAAAATGATTGTATCGTATTTCATTTTGGAAGGTGGAAGTAGATGCGACTAGTCCCAGATAAACCTTTCCTGTATCAAAATGGAAAAAGAGGCGTCCTTTTATTACACGGCTTTACAGGAAATACAAAAGACGTGAAATCTCTTGGGACATTTTTGAATGAACACGGCTACACTTGCTATGCACCTTTATATGACGGACACGGAGCATCTCCAGAAGAATTAATAAAATCAAGAGCAAAAAAACTGGTGGCAAGGACATTGTTAATGGCTACAATTACTTAAAAAGGCTTCATATTGAAGATATCGCTACTGTCGGCCTCTCCCTAGGGGCGCTTTATGCATTAAAGCTTGGCTATACTGCATCCGTCAAAGGAATCGTATCCATGTGTGCTCCTATTAAGAAGAAAAGCTTAGCTACACTTCGAGACCATATTACAACATATACAGTCAATTACAAAAAGGTCGAAATGAAATCGGAGCAGCAAATCGAGAACGAATTAACCTATATACGCAAAGCTTCAAACTCCTGTTTAATCGATGTCCAGAATGTCATTGCAGATGTGTATAATGGGCTTGATGCAATTACGTGCCCGACATTTATTATTCAAGCAAGGCAAGATCATCATGCAAACCTACAAAGTCCTGACATTATATATAGAACAATTTCGTCTAATAAAAAATATATTAAATGGTACGAGCATTCGTCACACCTAATTACCCGCGGACCTGAGAAAGAGGAATTACATAACGATATCCTCCATTTTTTTACAGGAACTTCATTGGTCTAATGAATAGTTGACCCGTATTAATACGCTTCTATACGTAATGGGAGCGGACGGATTTTGATACTTAAAACGACTTGAATCAAAGCTAGCTACGGGCAGTCGGGAGAATCAGTACTATACTACGAAGAAATAGATAGGGGAGAATAATGAAATTTGTGTCATGGAATGTCAATGGAATTAGAGCGTGTGTCAAAAAGGGCTTCCTGTCCTACTTTAATAAAGTCGATGCTGACTTTTTCTGTATTCAGGAAACAAAGCTGCAGGAAGGTCAAATTAACCTTGATTTAGAGGGCTATTATCAATATTGGAATTATGCTGAACGAAAAGGCTATTCAGGGACAGCGGTTTTTACAAAGCATCAACCGAAATCCGTAAGCTACGGAATCGGCGATGAGGTTGAAGAAACAGAAGGACGGGTCATTACACTCGAATACGAGTCATTTTACCTCGTAACGGTCTATACGCCGAATGCGCAGCGCGACCTTGCCAGATTATCGTATCGATTGAAGTGGGAAGAAGACTTTCGTGCTTATCTCCTTCAGTTGGATCAGAGAAAACCGGTTGTCGTCTGTGGCGATTTGAACGTCGCTCATCAGGAAATCGATCTTCGTAACCCGAAGTCTAACCGAAAAAACTCAGGCTTTACACTTGAAGAAAGGGAAAAAATGACGCTTCTGCTTTCGAGCGGTTTTGTCGATACGTTTCGGTATCTTTACCCGGATAAGGAGCATGTCTACAGCTGGTGGTCGTACATGAACAAGGTGAGAGAGCGCAATATTGGCTGGCGGATTGACTATTTTCTCGTCTCGGAACGATTGTCTCCTTTGATCCAAGAGGCAGAGGTTCACTGCGAAACGTTGGGTAGCGATCATTGTCCGATACAGCTCGTGCTTACTATAGAAGAAAAAGAAGGCTCAAATTAGTCAGTTCTTCAGGGGAAAGGAGTGATTATATGCCGGATATACGGATATTTGGCTATGAAGAAAAGCACGCTAAACAAGTGAAGCAGCTAGTCATTAGCGTCCATGAGGAATTCGGATTTGCCTACGACTATGAATTGGATTATGACTTAGATCAGATTGCTTGCGTGTATCTAAAATCGAACGGGGGATTTTGGGTAGCAGTTAAAGGGCAAAGAGTTATCGGCTGCGTGGCACTTAAAGTCGAAAACGATGAGATAG
Organism: Bacillus sp. JCM 19058; assembly: GCA_001310555.1. Next base: position 19,582 of record BAXO01000075.1, on the reverse strand, counting down.
CCATGCTAAAACGCATGTATATCTCCCAAGCTACAGGGGGAAGGGGATAGGACAGCGACTATTAGATACAGCCGCTAACGATGCTAAAATAAAAGGGTTCAACAAAATTATACTCGATACCACTAGACAGCAATCAGCAGCGGTAGCACTTTATGAAAAAAAACGGTTTCTGCTTAGAAAAGGAAACGGCAACGGATCTATACTATTCAAAAAAAACTTTAGTTGACTGACAAAATAAAGCGACCTGCCGAGGTCGCTTTATTAAAGAAGAACTGGTCAAAAACATGGTTTCTAGAGAGAGCCCTTCGCTTAAAAGAAGCTGCAATCCGGGAACCCTATAAACACTATAAGTCTCATTTTTTAATAGTTCTTAATTTACCTAGTGCATATCCTAAATGTCCTCCTAGGGTTAAAGAGTCTCCATCTAATTTCTCCCACTTATAGTGGTAAATCCACCCGTTATCTTCATCTCCACTTTCGACTATCTTTGTAAAGTAATCTGGACAATCACCTTTTAGAGTAAGGTGAAAATAATGTCGTGTAATCCAAGCATCTTTTTTTTCTAAATAATATTCACAAAAACCTAAATAATCTTCTATCACTAAGTTTTCTAATCCTGCTTCCTCCTTTATTTCTCTCATTAAACATTCTTTAATAGATTCACCTGAATCCAAAGTACCTCCTGGAACCTGAAGGCCATATGATTCCATCTTCTAACATGGTTAGTAATTCATGCACCTCATTTTTTTTCTGGTTATGTATGCGGTTGTTTTGATAAATTTCTTCAATTAGCATGCTCCTATCTAAATAAACCAAAATATGTATAGAAAGTTTCTTTAGAACAATGGAAGTTATCACGGAAATCAAAAAAAATGTTTTATTGGTTTTTGACAAAATTTCCGGTTCAATCCTCGGAAAACATGAACAGTTTAAGGAAAGTTATTGTTGATGAGTTTAAATGGTTAAGAAGTGATTTCCTACGAGCAATTGATGAGAAACCGAGTGGGAAGGAGAGTTGGTATTTGAAAAAAACAAGGTTGCTTTTAATTGATTATTTTAAGGGACATGAGAATATGTTTTCATCACTTTGAACAAATTAAGCAAGCCGTTTAATCTTAGGGTGCTTCTGTCTAACTAAAAGCACCCTTTTAAATATGTATGAAAGTCAGTTAAATAACACCCTCTATCGTATTTTTATTACCTGAATTAAGCATCATAGTGTGCTCATTAAACAGACGTTCGGCAAACTGGCGTATTTCTTCATAGTTTACATTTTTCCATCTTAATGGCAGTTTTTCTGATTGAGTGTTAAAAAAAGTGTTCTGAGAATTTTTTTTAGTAATGATATAAGCTGAATAATTGTGTGGATTGGAATTATTCACTGCTTGAACCAACAGAGCTTCAAAGAATGTATGATTTGAGTGATAGATGATTTCAACAAGTTTTGCTCGATACTCTAAGTCAGCACCTTTCAACTTTGGAAATTGTTTATAATCACTGTAGTGTTGAGCTTCGTGTTTAAGAAGGATACTAAAAAAGAGTCTGTATCTAACTTGTCTCGATAATTAGGTAATATCAATACAGAGCATCTTTTTCTGCCCAACCGCCTGCATAAACTTCACCGAATGTTGCAAAATGGAGCCAGCTTAACATGAGAAAGTCATCCAATAAGTTTACTTGAACTTTTTCTGTTGAATCGGGCAGATCAACGAAATAAGTCTTTTTATTTGTTGTTTTCCAAATAAAAGGACCATAATGCGGCTCAGTCCTACCACCTAAAAAACTATAGCCCTTTTCTTTTAAAATTGCTTTTATTTTCTCCTCTACCGTATCCATCTCAGATACTCGATCATCTATCGTTAGAAGCCTTTTCAAATCTTTTAATAAGTATGCATCTGCAAGGGAGCGCTCCACTTTATTTGTTAAGACATCAACAAAGTAAGATCGATACGTATTCATTATATTTTCTATCCACGGGTCACTATGAGAAATTTTAAAATCTGGATTCTCCTTGAAAAAACGCTGATAATATTTATTTTCAATATGCTTTTGCCCATCTGTTTTAGGGTCGAGAGCTTTTAGGTGTTTATACGTTTTATTTACATCACCTTCTACACAAAGATGAAATAATTTTTTCATGTAATGCCTCCTTACTTTTAAATAACTTCATTTTTATGAACCAACATTGTTCATAAAATAGCGAGGGTTTATTACGAATGAAACAACTTTATGAATTCTAAAACATATGCGTTGCATTTATTCATCCGTTAATGGGCGTACATGCCCAATTCCGTTTTCCTACGTAGCGACGTATATCGTTGGCGAATCTTATTAATGTAAGGACTTACGTTTTCGTCGTAGTGAGGATAACGATAGCCAAATGTTTCTGCAATAAAGTGAGAGACTTCTCGAAATAATTCAAAACTAGTATAAAGCGCTTCCCACATTTCTTGATAGGAGCCCATGTTATAAGTAGATAACAATGAATTCCATGTTGCATTAGAAACGTATTTTTTTAAAAACTTATCAGATTTACCGATACTTAAAGAAAAATCGGTTTTGTTTCCAACCTTCCACCGTAGCATAGTAAGTAAATTAGGACGGAAACTTCGTTCATCATATCGACAGCAAAGAGAATTTCCTTTCTAGCAAGACCTTTCGCAATGTATGTAGAGCTCATCCAAAATTCATTACAGCAGTCATCAAAAGATTGAAAGCTTGGCTTTTGAATGTGATACTTGCGATCGGTTGCAACGACGGGAGCTTGAATTAGACCGTCCTTGTCCAGTAAGACTTCAACTAGACCGTCGCTGTTTTTAAAATAGTCTTCGTATTCTTGAAGCGGTATGAGGGTAAGGTCGATCTTCGTGCCGTCCTCAAAAATCATTAAATACGAGAACCAATTCCCTAATTCTGGTGGGAACAACTCCATTGCTTCTGGCTTTTGCATGATTATTCTTCGACCAAAATAGTTTAACCAATCATCACTTTTTTTTGAAAAAAATCCATATCCGTTACAAAGTAACTAAAATCATAGTCTTGAAATTCGTCTTTCGGAATGTTGGCGTTAGTTAGAGAGCCTTCTAGTGTAAAAATTCTAATTTGCTCACAATTGCGAGCAAAATTCATGCCTAATTCCATCATTTCTTCCTTGCTTCTCAACATCATCACCTCAAATTAATTCATTTATCGTACTGCGACTTTTACAACTCAGGTTGAACTCGTTCGGAGCAATGTAATGCCAAAATACTAGCTAACCCAACTAACATTATACCACCTTCCAGTAGTTCTCCGTGCATTAAAGTCATTTTTTTAGTTGTCGCTCGTCGTTACCTGAACTGCTATCATCAGCTGTTTCGTCACGCTAATACGAAATAAAACTGGGCTAGAACCAACACAAGGTTTCGGTATCGATACGCCAATAAGATTCTAAGCGTTGAATCTCTCTTAACAAAGGAAAGGAGGTTTATATGGGGCATATCTAGCATTAGACGATTCCGGTGTAACAACCCTTTCACTATATGAACTAGAATCATAATACCAGCTTTTGTCTAACCCATTTCAAATCGACATTAGGGGGGAATATAGTAATAAATTATTGGAGAAGGAGCGTGTAAATCTTCATAGCCTTTCGTCTAAAGTCATCTGAATAACAAATCAACGCAGCCATTAATTATCCCCTCTAAGGTCAGTTTACCACCCAATAATTGATTGGTCTTTTTTCACTGTCCACTTAAAGGGGATTATACAAAAATCGGCCTTTTTAAATTATTTATGGTAGAGCATTAGGATACTCGTTGTCTTCTGTGATAAACAAGTCTACGTAGTAAAACTTCAGCTGGTCCACGTAACCCCATACGCTCCAGCACAGCCGCGATTCCGACAGAAATTAGCCAGATGAGCAAGGCAATGACAGACGCTCCAGTGGTGTTTAACGTCTCGCCAAGTCCAAAAGCTAGCGGAGAAAAGATGATTACGAGCATCGTCTCTAATAACAGATAAAAAGTCAGCGATCGCTTACCTAAGGCCGCCAGGGACCCAGTGGTTATTCCCCTTTTCTCGTTAGCGCTTGCAGCGATTAGCCCGAATACCGCTGCGTAACCGAAACCGCCGGCAAGCCCAGTTATGATATGCAGTGTGCTGATCAATCCCAGTATCGTCAGACTAGGTCCCATAGTTGTACCCCGACCATGGCAAGAGGGATACCGCCAGCAGTAGAGATGGAGATTCCAAGTATGGCAATCCGTTTCAACAGGGCGCGGTGTCGCTTTGGGTCATCCAGTAGGTGCTTTCGCGCTACCCACATCCCAACAAGTATCGGCAGTAGCATCGGGTACATCAAGAACTGGGAAGCCAGCATGAACGGAAAGAACCCCAACTGTGCCAGTACCAGCTCGACATACGACGTTTCAGGAAAATTCGTATCAATACCCACGCCGCCTAAGACGTGAGCTGTACTGACCCAAACTACTGGTATCAAAATGGCAAAGAACAGGCCGCTCAATATTAGCTCGCGCCAGAACCCGCTCCCGGTGGAACAACAGCCACCCGATGAGCAACCCTGCAATGCCGTAGAAAGCTAGAATATCGGCACCACTAATAATAACGGTATGCACGAAACCGAACAACAGTAAGAACAAGGAGCGCCTCCGTAATAATCGCTTGACCTCCTGTTTTGATGTCCCCGCCTCAAGTTGACGTTTAACCATCATGCCATGCCATAGCCGAACAAGGCGGCAAACATCGGGTAAGCTCTGTTGTCCACGAATAACAGAGCAATAAAGTTGACCACGTTATCTAGGAGACTGACCCCCTCAAGACGAGTTAGAACACCGGGTTCATTGTTAAAGAAACGTGTTGGGGCATGGGCTAGGACAATCAATAAGAGCATAAACCTCTAGCCACATCTGGGGCTAATGAGCGTTGCTTAGACGGAACTGACTTGCTTGTATGCGGTATGTTTCCTAGTTTAGATATGTGCATTTTTCTACCTCCATTTTTAAAATATCTTTACAGTAATAGAGCATTGAATAGTCATTGGTCAACTACCAGCATGTCGGTAAAAAATCTTCCTTCATGATGTGAGTAATCAAACTGGTGTATCCATCTGAACTATTTTTTATGACTTTTCGTCTCCTATTGAAGTGGTATTTGAGGCCTTCTTAAATTCTTTTAATGAAACTAAGATGTGCTCAGTACATTCCAGTATTTATAACAATAGTAAGTAAGGTTTTCCTAAAGAGACTATTAGTACTACTGTCCAGGATGATTTCTCTCCGTTACTTTTCAAAGGAGAGAGCCTACGTCTTTTTTTTGTCTTATTTACACAAATAATTTACGCCATCCGTTGCTATTGCTAGTTGCAAAAGCATGAGATCAGCCGCTATAACATAGCGCATACAATTGCTTATTGATAATTTGGTCCTCGATTTGCATGCGAACATAAATATGGATGAGTTTTAGCTGCATTGATAACATTTTTCATTGGACAGTCCTCCTTTTAGGTTACACCCTATTACGTTATATACTTATATGTATAACCGTAATAGTATATATCTTTTCTGTCAATACAATTTATAAATTTAAGAAAAAAAATTTTGAGATAGGAGAACGAGCCGAGTACATATTCCGTACCCGCGAGGCCACCGCTCGATGAGTAGTTACATAGCGATCCTAAATGCATAAGTTTACTACAGGAGGAAAGAAAGGAACATAACAAATCAAATGACTACCATAGGAAAGGGTGATAGTCATGCCAATTTTTTTGTTACAGATGACTCCACATCCAACAGAATTTGCCATTTCCCTTAAAGGAGCTATAATTTTGCGAACCAGTTTTTCTTGACTGTCAAACGACATAATATTATCATTATAAATAATGATAATATTATGAAAGGAGAATTCCAGTGAAGAAGAAAGCCGATCTTCTATTGCATCCTGTGAGGATTCGGATAGTGCAGGCGTTGCTATCAAATGAAAAAAATGACGGTGTACCAGCTTATCGATTATATAGGTGACGTTCCGCAAGCAACGATGTATCGCCATTTATCCATTTTAACAGAAGCTAATATCGTTAAGGTGGTTGAAACGAGACAGGTCAGAGGGACAGTTGAGAAGATTTACGGAGTCGAAAAAGAGGCGATCGTCATTCCAGAGGATGAAACCGATCATTTGACTCCCGAAGAGCATTTGCGCTATTTTATGGCTTATCATGCGAGTTTGTTAAAGGAAGTCGAGACATATTTGTTTAATGAAGAGGGGACAAATCATAAGAAGGACGGGTTCGGTTACTGGCACGCACCGATTTATTTATCTGAAGAAGAAATGGACGTATTTTCTTCCAAATATAAAAAAACTGGTTGAAGAGGCCGCGCAAAACAAACCGACACCTAACCGCAAAAGTATTACTTTAGCTTCCATGTTTATCCCGCGCAAATCAGCCGACAACTAAGGAGGAATAAGAATGAATTTCGGAGTTAATTATGACCTGAACGATTTAGGTGTAGACTTAGAACTCATATTGCCATTATTGCTGCCATTCGTTATTTTGCAGGCTATACTAATGGTCGTCGCCTTAGTCGATTTGTTCAAAAACCAGAAGCAAAATGAGCACAAATGGATCTGGCTATTCGTAATCGTTATCGTAAATATTATCGGTCCGATTCTTTACTTCATTTTCGGGAGGAGAGGGCAATCATGAGCTTTGTTGCTATAAAGGAGCTTGTCAAAAACTATGGGCAAGCGAAAATCATTCAGAATGTCAACTTTCAAATTGAGGAAGGAGAATGTGCTGCACTGCTTGGACCTAACGGGGCCGGGAAAACGACGATCATTAAAATGTTAACGGGAATCATTCGGCCAACTGATGGTGAAATTCTTTTGAACGGGCAAGGAGTTGCAGAGACTAAGCACCTAATTGGCTACTTACCTCAGCACCCAACCTTTTACCCGTGGATGACCGGTAAGGAACTGCTTGAATTTATGGGGGGACTTTCACAAATCGATTCGAACGTGCTCAAACAAAGAATCGATGAAGTGTTAGCGCTCGTTGGCTTGAAAGGAAGCGAGGGCAAGCGAATCAGTACATATTCTGGAGGAATGAAGCAGCGCTTAGGGATCGCTCAGGCCATTATTCACAAGCCCCGCTTCCTCATTATGGATGAACCCGTTTCTGCTTTGGATCCGCTCGGTCGAAGAGAGGTTATTGATCTGATGAAGGAAATCAAGAAAGAAACGACAATTTTATTTTCGACTCATATTTTAAAAGACGCAGAAGAGCTATGTGACCGCATTTGCATTCTTCATCAAGGAAAAATGCTAGCGAACGACTCAATCGAAAACCTGCTTCTCGTTAATCAAGAGCCGGTTTTATCGTCCATACGATGAACAACGAGACCTGGGTGCGCGCTGAAGATGCTCCTGACCTTCTTACGACTGTCGAACAAGCAGGTACGTTAACTAAAATCGGCGTTCGCGATATTGAGAAGGGGAGAAGGTGGCTGCTGAAACGAATGTTGGAAAAAGAAATTCCGCTGCAAAAAAATGGAGCTAGAACAAGAAAATCTGGAAGACATTTTCTCAAGGATGGTGAACTCTTAATGGCTCGGTTTCTGATTCTGTTTAAAAAGGAATTACTTGATGCAAGAAGAAGCTATAAGCTGTTGTGGCTGCCAATCGTTTTTATCATTCTTGGCCTCACACAGCCGTTAACCACTTATTTCCTTCCTAATATCCTTCAGGCACTTGGTGGTCTTCCAGATGGAATAGAGTTTAATCTGCCCGAGTTTACTGGGCAAGAGGTTCTTGCTTCAACCTTGTCTGAGCAATTTGATCAGCTTGGCTTACTAATTGTTATCATTGCGATGATGAATTCTGTCATTTCAGACAAGAGTAGCGGAATGCTGAGCTTTATTCTAACTAGGCAAACGACTTTAACCGAATACTTAGTGAGCAAGTGGCTTGCTCAGTCGGCTATTATAATTACTTCTGTTATTCTCGGTTTTGTAGCGGCTGCCTATTATTCTGTTTTTCTCTTTAATGGATTTTCGGGTGCTGATGCGTTAATCTCGCTCGTTATTTATCTCGTGTGGTGCTTATTTATTTTCACCGTAACGATGACATTCAGTGCGATTTTCAACAAGCCGGCAGCGGCAGCCGCTCTATCCTTCATTCTACTCATTTTCCTAAAGCTCCTAACGGTGCTTAAAGCAGAAGTGCAAATATTTAACCCTGCCTCTTTAAGTAATCAAGCCGCGCAAATGCTAATGGAAGGAGAAACATTGCCTTATTTCTTTGGGACTTTAACCACTACTATCGTTTTGATCGTCGCGTTAATTGTGATGACTCGGCAATTGCTCACCAAAAAGGAGCTTTACTCAATGTGAACTTTGGCGCTCGCCTTGCCAATTGCTCTGCAGCTAGCGCTTGACACACCAAGCCTTGCTAAGGGAAGAGCAGTGGGATAGAACCTCACTGCTTCTTCTCAACAGTTCGGTACCGTCACAAAATAGCCAAAGGCAAGTCAGTTCATTTCTTATCCTCGAAATGGTAAAATAGAAGTAAGCACCTGTTAACTGAACAACGGTGATTTTCCCTGAGCGGAACTCGGCTCAGTGTGTCGGAATCGAAGGAGGATAAGAATGAATCCATTTTCATTTCAAAATGTCCCTAATTATATAAGAAAAGAGCTTGAGGAAATTCAGCACCGTGTCAAGCCTTTACTAAAAAAAAGCGCGGGATTTAGCTTTGTCTCTATCCCTTTAGTCGGCTTTTCCCTCGTCAATATCTTATTTTTATTATTTATCCAGGAAGCGCAAGCGATCGCTACGCCGTTTCTAATTCTATTTGCTGTTTCTGGAGCGGTTGGAATGGCCTTGTTTAAAGAATCGCGCATTCAAAATAAAGAAATTCATGTAAAAGGAATTCAATACATGAGTGAGCGAATCAATTCGAGTACGTTTGTATCCGATGACAATAAAGATCTCTATATTAGGCAAATTCAATCTGAACCAGCGCTAGCATTAAAAACTTTTTGTGAGTTTTTAAGTCAAGAAGAAAGAATGAGGAAGTTTACCCAAGTTGAATAAACCAGCCTTCGTCGTAAGGCTGGTTTTTTTACGTCCGTATAGTTCATAAACGAGGAGACATACTAACAGCAATCTGAAAAGAGGGGGGAGCTGCATGCTAAATAATTCAAATTACGGTGGCCCGTTTTTGTTTCCGTTATTCGCCGTCATACCGGACGATCAATCGGTTAAAAACGTACACGACGCTTATGATGTGTATGTTAACGATGATTTTATCGGTAAAAAAGAGCTGGTGGCTGAAACGGAAGATATCGAGAATGTGCTCGACTTTATACGAAAGTCAGGAGTCGAAAACGCCTTCGCTGAGTTAAAGGGAGATCATTACATTGTACGGCTGAGAGACGAAGATGAATTGGAGCATGTCAAACAAATTTTGAAGGTATATTTAAGCAATCGTTAGCATATTTTAGGGAATCGCGTTTGTTTTTTTAATGAGATTGGCAATACTGACCTACCGATGACAATGTTCATCGGTGTTTTTGTTTTCTGATCAAAAGGAGGTAATGTCCTTGAAGCACTACGTCTTCACTTGCCAGTTCAATCGCTCCCAAAAAAAAGACTATAAGATAAAAGCATCTGGCATGCTTGATGCCATGAGGCAAGTGAGCAAGATTAAACATGCTCTAGAGCACGAAGCCGATTCAAAAGTCGAATTTGTTCTGAAAGAAATCATTTACCGCAACAGTAAACAGACTGTGTAGGCTCTCTCGTTGCATAACTGTAAAAAAGAGTGTTAACCGTTAAGTTAACACTCTTATCTTCCGTTCTAGCCTCGGACGACTAGCTGATCATTGTCAACAGAAACGTTGACTTCACCCACGCTCTCCTGCTCAATAATCAATTCTGTGATCTCATCTTCGATCGATTCCTGAATGACCCGGCGTAATGGTCGGGCACCAAATTCAGGGTGATAGCCCATTTCCGCCAGCTTCTCTTTCGCTGTTTGGCTAATGGCTAGCGTTATTTGTTGTGCATTAAGGCGATTTCTCAAATCGTCGAGCATAACGTCGACAATTTCAACCAAATGCTCTTTAGTAAGCGGACGGAATTCAATAATCGCATCGAGTCGATTGAGGAACTCAGGCTTAAAGTATTGGCTGAGCGTCTCAAGAACTGTAGTCCTTCGTTCTGCTTTGTCTTGCTCGGCAAAGCCGACGACTGCTTTTTTCAATCCCGCCCCAGCATTTGATGTCATAATCAAAATCGTATCCTTAAAGCTGACAACCCGTCCTTGGCTGTCTGTTAATCGGCATCTTCGAGGATTTGTAAGAACATGTGCATGACATCTGGATGCGCTTTTTCGACCTCGTCAAGCAAAACTAGGCTATAAGGGTTGCGACGCACTCGTTCTGTCAATTGACCGCCATCGTCATGACCGACATAGCCCGGAGGGGAACCGATCAATTTTGAGACTGAGTGCTTCTCCATAAATTCACTCATATCCAGACGAATCATCGAATCCTTGCCTCCATATACTTCCTCAGCAAGGCGTCTCGTCAATTCCGTTTTCCCTACACCTGTCGGACCAACGAAAAGGAAGCTAATCGGCCGATTTTCTGCTTTTAAGCCAGCCCGGCTTCGCTTCACTGCCTTCGTAATCTTTTCAACCGCTTCATGCTGACCAATTACTTTATTCTCAAGGCGCTTGCCCAAGTCCTTCATTTTCAGTTGCTCTGCCTTTTGCAGCTTTTTCACCGGAATCCCCGTTCTCTTCTCAATAATTTCTTGAATGTCCTCGACAGAGATCTCCGCGCGTTGCTGTTCTTCACCCGATTGTTGTATTTGTTCATGCAGCTGCTGCTCTTCATCTCTGAGCCTCGCTGCCTTTTCATATTGCTCCTCTTTTGTCGCTAGCTGTTTTTCCTTTATTACTTGTTCGAGACGAGACTGAAGGCTGGCCTTGCTTTCATCGTTTTGTCCAAGAGCGAGCTTGGAACCGACCTCATCCAGCAAATCAATTGCTTTGTCAGGTAAATAGCGATCCTGGATATAACGATCGGACAGCTCAACGGAAGCTCTCAGCACTTCATCAGAGTAGGTGACCTGGTGATAGTCTTCATACAATGGTCGAATTCCTTTCAATATTTCCATCGTCGCTTCCTTACTTGGTTCATTCACGGTAACGGGCTGGAAGCGCCGCTCTAGTGCTGCGTCTTTTTCGATTTTGCGATACTCTTTTAACGTTGTAGCCCCAATCAATTGAAGAGTTCCACGGGCAAGAGCTGGCTTTAAAATATTCCCTGCATCCATCGCGCCTTCACCGGTACTTCCGGCACCGACGATCATATGAATTTCGTCAATGAAAAGAACGATGTTGCTGCGCTGCTCGAGCTCTTGTACGAGCTGTTGCATTTTTTTTCTTCAAATTGCCCGCGGAAGCTTGTGCCGGCAACCAAGGTTGATAAGTCGAGACTGTATACTTCCTTGTTGCGCATTTTTACTGGTACTTCGCCATTGGCAATTTTCAGTGCAAAGCCTTCAGCGATCGCCGTTTTCCCTACACCAGCTTCACCAATTAGTACAGGGTTGTTTTTCGTTCGTCTGCTTAAGATTTGAATGACTCGCTCGACTTCTTCATCACGACCGATGACAGGGTCGATCTTTCCGTTTTTGGCGTCCATGGTCAGGTTGCGACCAAATTGATCGAGAAAGCCATTACCTCCATGACTCACTTGCTCACGCGTTTGTTGAAAGCCATTAGAGCCTGTCGCGTGTGACTCACCCATAAACTGTTTGAACAAGTCATCAAAATTTGAGAAATGGTTAAAGCCATTAGCTGTCTCACTTCCTGATAACACTCCTGACATAGGTGAAATCGTTGACTTTGCTGATTTAATCGTACATTCATTTCAATCACTGCATCACGCATTTGACATTTTTGACATTTCATTAAGTTTTCCTCCTTTATCGATAATTGACTTTGACTAACTTTGACTATTAAATTTCAAAAAAAATAACGATGTCAACTTGACAATCGTTTTCTTTGACTAACTTTGACCTTAACTATTTAAAAAATACCATCTAAGGATGGAATCAAACAGCTCCTCGGAGTGATCGTTGAAGCTATTTTTATTATAACTGACTTTCTTTGACCTTTCAAGTATTTTTTCGATTCTATTTTTTTTACGCTCCCGAAAGTGACTGATAGGGAATGCTATACTTGTCTCTATTGTATTTTCCTTGTATCTAATAGTAAATGTTCGATATAAGAATAGAAGAGAGTGGAGGAAATATTACAATGATAAAAGCGATTATTTTTGACTTAGACGATACATTGCTTTGGGATGAAAAAAGTGTAAAGGAAGCGTTTTTAGCCACGTGCCTTATAGCGAAGGACAAATATCAAATAGAACCTGAGCTGCTTGAGGAAGCCGTGCGGAAGGAGGCACGTGAACTGTATGCTTCTTATGAAACCTATGAATTTACACAAATGATCGGAATTAACCCGTTCGAAGGGCTGTGGGGTACATTCTCAGATGAGCATGAGCAATTTCAAAAAAATGAAGGAGATTGCTCCTATCTATCGAAAGGATGCTTGGACGAGAGGCCTGAAAAGCTTGGTATTAAAGACGAGGGGTTAGCGAATCAGCTGGCTGAGCAGTTTCCGCAAGAAAGGCGAAATCACCCGTTTGTCTATGATGAAACCTTCGAGATTCTTGAGCAATTAAAAGGAAAGTATAAAATGGTGCTGTTAACCAATGGCTCACCAAGCTTGCAAAATACGAAGCTTGAGCTTACACCTGAGCTTGTCCCATATTTTGATGAAATTGTCATTTCCGGTAGCTTTGGGAGAGGGAAGCCGGACGTTTCAATTTTCGAGCATGTGTTAGAATTGGTGAATATTAATAAAGATGAAGCGGTCATGGTAGGCGATAACTTAATGACTGATATTTTAGGAGCTACGCGACTTGGAATGAAATCGGTTTGGATTAATCGTACGAAAAAGGAACAAAATGAGGTTAAGCCGACATTTGAAATTACTGCCTTGTCCGAGCTTTTTCTAATCCTGAATTCATTAAAAGAGGAGGGGGATCCACAATGAAAGAGCTGCAAAAATGGTTTGAAAAAGGGATGGATTCGATCCAATATATTCATGAAATGAACGTCAATAAGGAGGAATTGTTAGGAATATACAATCAGCTTCAAATAGAAGACGAGGAAACCGCATTTTTGCAAGCCCTTCAGCAATTGAGGCTTAAGGCGCTTGTTATTACTGCAGATTGGTGCGGTGACGCCTTAGTGAACCTTCCGATCTTTATGCGGATGGCCAACGAGGCTTTAATTGAAACTCGCTATTTCATTCGAGATGAGCACCTCGAATTAATGGATCAATACTTGACCAATGGAACGGCGCGGTCGATTCCGATTATCGTTTTACTCGATCACGAATTTAATCAAATTACAACGTGGGGGCCACGGGCTGACAGAGTTCAGGAGCTCGTCGATCATCAAAAGCAGCAGCTACCTGAGCAATCGGATCAATCGTATGATGATGCCTTCCAACGGTTTGTCAAGGAAATGAAAGCACTCTATGCAACTGATCCCAATATATGGAAATTAATTAAAAAAGATATGCTTAGGACACTGGAGCAAACGTCGGTTAATTAATGGTGTGGATACAAGCCAAAAAGATGGCGCTATACCTTATTTGGCAGAATGACAAAAAATCAGGTGGTAGGATTCCTCCACCTGATTTTTCGATCGTTCTCAACACGGGCAAAGGCACTAAATCAAAGTAAGGGAGTCAATGGCAGGACTACGATCTCGACCTGTCGACTTGAGATGCTGGGCACGGGCAAGACCACGTTTGCTGGACCATTCATTTTAATTCGGACAGCATCCACGGAACGGCTGCCAACAAATGAGAAAAGGTAGCATCTGCATCGGTTTCAGCTTCGTCCGAACGACTAAGCAAAACCGTTTTGCAGCCCGCTTTTTTTCCGGCTTCAATATCAATGTCGCGATCACCAACCATTAGACTTTCGCTCAAATCTACATGATGTTTATGCGCTAAATCAACAAGCATTTGTGCTTCTGGCTTCCGGCAGCGGCAGCCTTCATGGGGCTTGTGTGGGCAATAGGCAATGTCATCGATGGTTGCACTATGCTCGGCAAGCTCAGCTAGCATTTTTTCGTGAATGCGTCGTAGCTCTTTTTCTTTCATATAACCTAGCCCAACCCCGCCCTGATTCGTCACGACAAATACGAGCAAACCGGCGGAATTCAGCAAAGAAATCGCTTCTGCAACCCCGTCTAACAAATGAAATTGCTCGGGCTTGTTCACAAATTTACTCGCTTCGTTAACACTTCATTGATAACTCCGTCTCGATCCAAAAAAAACAGCTTTTTTCAAGTTTTACTCCTCATTTCTAACGCTTCTTTTCCGATTTTTAGTTTTCACCAGCTACTCTCTAGCTATGTGCAACTGTATCCTGTAAAATCTCCACTACAAAATAATCGATGCATTTGGAAAGTTTCAGTGCGGAGCAGTTCCTGACATTCGTCGTTTTCGTTTAACTAACTTAGAACTTATAGAAGCTTCATTTTATTTTAATTGAACCAAGACCTGCATTCAAACATATATATTCATTATCTGAGGAAAAGGGGTAATGATGGATGGATTATACAAATACATTGGCAGAGCTTGGAGTTGGAGGGGCGCATCCGGGCGGACTTGCTCTAACAAAAGAAATGCTCAAAAATGAAGATATTAACTCACAGACGATGATATTGGATGCGGGTTGTGGAACAGGACTTACTTCTTCCTATTTGTATGAGCAATATCAATGCCGGATATTAGCATGTGATATTCATGCAGGAATGTTAAAAAAAAGCGAATGAACGATTTCGAGACGGGCAAATGCCATTTGAGGCTAGCTATGGAAATATAGAAGCGCTCCCTTATCATGACAATAGCATTGACTACCTTCTGTCTGAATCGGTAACAGCTTTTACTAATTTGTCCAAGTCATTAAGCGAATTCAATCGTGTCTTGAAAAAGGGTGGGGTTTTGATAGCCGTTGAAGTTTGTCAGGATGGTTCCTTAGCAGATAAGGATGTCAAAACATTAAAGGATTTTTACCAATTTCGGCACCTGTTAACAAAGGGAGAATGGCAGGAACAGCTTGAGCACCATAGCTTCGGCGAAATCAGTCTGAAGGCTCGTCCAACCGACCTTCAAGGCGATGCTTCTCAAACGGCCATCCCAACAGATCGATTAACAGTTGAGCAAGAACAAACGCTTCTTAAGCATATGGATCTTTCGCTTGAATATCAATTCAGGCTTCATCCTTACTTGATTCGCTGTACAAAACAATAGAAGAAATGCCCCTCAGGAGTTGAAAGAAGAGGGGCAATATTGTTTACCACCAGAAGAATGGTACTAATGCCAGCGTAGCGATCGCTCCAAATGCGAAGCCAGTGACAAAGCCTCGTCGACCAAAGCCAAATCCAAAGCTGTACCCGCCAAATCCACGCCTATGTCCTAATGGGCGGATAAACACTTCATCCCTGCCAACTCCATGAACAATGCCTCGATGTACATTCCCGTCATGAGTTCTAATTTCTACACAGCGGCCGACATAATTTTGACATCGTCGCCTTAAA
This sequence comes from Bacillus sp. JCM 19058, assembly GCA_001310555.1. Next base: position 3,890 of record BAXO01000075.1, on the reverse strand, counting down.
TGTTCAACTGACAATTTTAAACGCCTCCTCATACAGTCTATAGGACATCATATGTGGACAAAATTTAGACTGACACGGACAGTGCACCAATCAAAACGTGGAATTCCGTAGTGGGAGCACTATGAAGCTAAAGCTCATAAAACGTGTGCGCTTCAGCATTGAATCATCTGACATTCATACGTAGTGAGAAGCCCGAGCGTTGATATCCAAAATCTAAATAAATAGAGAACGATTTATTGAAAACAAACATTGAACAATATGTAAACAACGCTTATAATATGAGCTATAAACGTTTGCGCAAACGTTTGCCCTTTTAATCGAATTGAAAGGAGCCCGATTTGTGAAAAAGAGATGGTGGAAGGAAGCCGTTGCCTATCAAATTTATCCCCGCAGCTTCTATGATTCAAACGGAGACGGGATTGGTGATTTACGGGGGATTATTCAAAAGCTTGATTATGTGAAGGATTTGGGGGTTAACGTCATTTGGATTTGTCCGATGTACAAGTCGCCAAATGATGATAATGGTTATGATATTAGTGACTATCAGGACATAATGGACGAATTTGGTACGATGGAGGACTTTGATGAATTGCTGGAAGCTGTTCACCAGAGAGGGATGAAATTGATCATTGACCTCGTGATCAACATACGTCAGCTCAGCACCCATGGTTTATCGAATCGCGTACTTCCAAAGACAGTCCAAAGCGTGATTGGTATATTTGGCGTGAGCCGAAAAAGGATGGCAGTGAGCCAAATAACTGGGAATCGATTTTTAGTGGTCCAGCATGGACATATGATAAGCAAACCGAACAATATTATCTGCACATTTTTTTTCGGCGGGGCAGCCAGACTTAAACTGGGAGAATGCTGAAGTGAGGGAAGCATTGTATAAAATGATGAACTGGTGGATGGATAAGGGAGTTGACGGATTCCGAGTCGATGCAATCTCTCATATCAAAAAAGCAAAAGGTCTGCCTGATTTATCAAATCCGGACAAGCTTGATTATGTTCCTTCTTTTGACGGCCATATGAATCAGGAAGCATCCACAGTTTCTTACAAGAAATGAAGAAACAAACGATTGCCAATTATGATGTTATGACTGTCGGCGAAGCAAATGGAGTCAGTGTCAGCGAGTCGGATGAGTGGGTAGATGAGGACAAAGGTGCTTTTCACATGATTTTCCAATTTGAGCATCTTGATTTGTGGGGAAAAACGACGGGTGGCACTATTGATCTTCCTAAGCTGAAAGATACATTGTCAACATGGCAAAAGGGGCTGGATGGAAAAGGGTGGAATGCGTTATTTCTTGAAAACCACGATCAACCGAGAAGTGTGTCTACTTGGGGCAATGACGCCGAATACTGGCAGGAGAGCGCCACGGCATTAGGGACGTTATTCTTTTTTATGCAAGGAACACCGTTTATTTATCAGGGCAGGAAATTGGCATGACCAACGTTCGTTTCCAATCTATTGACGATTATAATGATGTCAGTATGAAAAATTTCTATCAAATCGGTAGAAAGCAGGGGCGCTCTCACTCAGAGCTAATGGAAGTCATCTGGAAGCAGGGGCGGGATAACTCACGTACACCGATGCAGTGGAACGCTTCAAAGCATGCTGGATTTTCAACGGCGAATCAAACCTGGCTTGGTGTTAACCCCAACTATCCGGCAGTGAACGTTGAGAAACAACAGCAGGAGCAAGATTCGATTTTACAGTATTACAAAGCGATGATTCGTGTACGCGCCTTGAATCAAACACTTATTTACGGTTCATACGATTTAATTCTCGGTGACCATCGTCAAATTTATGCGTATACGCGCTCATTGGAGCAAGAGTGTATTACGATCCTAGTCAACTTGTCAGAAAAGGATGCTGAGTTTAGCTGGCCGGCAACCATGCAAGGAAAAAAAGAGCTGCTTTTAGGAAACTACAAAATGAAGGAGTATGCCGACGAACGATTGTTCCCTTACGAAGCCCGCGTGTATCGACTCGTATAATCGCACAAGCGCACTGAAATGCTTAATCCTAGAAGGATTGGATAGGGTTGACATCAAGTATGAGAAAAGGGTAATGTAAAAATCAATTAACAATTTAACAAATTCAAAAAACGGAGGGATACCGGTGGCAGTGACCATTAAAGATGTAGCAAAGCGAGCTAATGTCGCTCCATCAACGGTATCACGAGTTATCGCCAATAGCCCTAGAATTAGCCATAAAACGAAAGAACGAGTGAGAGAAGCAATGAAGGAACTAGGCTATCATCCAAACTTCAATGCACGAAATCTCGTTAACCAAAGGACAAATATGCTAGGCGTTATTTTACCTAGTGCTTCAAACCTTTCATTTCAAAATCCGTTTTTTTCCGGAAGTGCTACGGGGCATTACAGCAAAGGCATATTTGCAAAAATTTGGTTTATACTTGTCAACCGGTCAGACCGATGCTGAAATATTCGAAGAGGTTAAGCAAATGGTTCAAAGCCGTCAGGTAGACGGGTTAATTCTCCTATATTCAAAAGTCGATGACTTCGTGATGCCATATTTACTTGAAAACAACTTTCCTTTTGTATTAGTTGGCAGGCCGGACTTCCCCGATGAAAGTCGCATTAGCTATGTCAATAATGATAACGTGAAAGCCGCAAAGCTTGTAAGTGAATATTTACTTTTGCTCGGACACCGAAATATCGGATTTATCGGTGGTAAGTATGATACAGTTGTCACAGTTGATCACCGTGAAGGCTATATGAAGGCTCTGGAAAACGCTGGAGTTGAGCTAAACGAGGATTATCTCGTTTATTATGAAGAGGTACTTGAGGGAGGACAGCAAGCCGTCATCGATTTAATGTCACTCGAAACCCCACCTACTGCATTAATTGTGGCCGACGATTTTATGGCGTTAGGTGTGCTGCGGATGCTCGATGAAATGGATATCCGCGTCCCAGATGATATATCTGTCATTAGCTTTAACAATGTCATGATTTCAGAGCTCTCATCACCGCCACTTACGACTGTGGACATCCATATTTATGATCTCGGCTTTCAAGCGACTGAATGTTTGATTGACAACATTAAGCACCCAGATGTTGCAGTGAAAAAAAGTCATTGTGCCGCATCATTTAATTAAACGACAAAGCTGTCAGAAGCTATTGAAAGTACACCAAAAGGAATCAGAAATTTAACAGAGAGGGCTTTTCTAACAGACTCTGAACAACAATATCGACTTGAACATTAAATGATGTTCAAGTCGATTTTTATATTTGTGGCTGTGGCTAATAGTCAGATATAGAATGGTCGGAAGATGGCGTTGCGACGCCACCTTACTCAGATTTATACGACTGTTCAAATGTCATCATTTCAAAATCTTCTTCTATATCTAATCGAATTGCTACTCGTTCAGTTTCCCATAATCAAAGCTAACTCTCTCCTTTTACAATCCAGAAAAACACTAACTTATCTTGTTTAAAAGCCATTTCTACTCCTTACTTTTGGTCAAATGAAATCGGATTTTCTAAATGGCTTACTAGCAAATGCGCTTCATATAATCCTTTATCAACAGAAGCACCTCATTATCTCAATATTAGTTGAAGAATAGAACTCTTACGTATTTTAAGACAAGATCTTGAACCAATAAAAATATCAACCAGCCAAATACTCCTAAACCGATGGATATAAATAAATGAACGGAATTTTGTAAGGCTATATATACAATGATTAACAAAACAGCAGTGGCAGGAAATCCCCAAAGTACCCCAAGTGCAAACTTGCTTAATGTGGCTGTTTGTTCCCCTTGGACATACAGCCATATAATACTAAGTAAGCTTACAAGAGGAAGAACGGCTATTATTCCTCCGTATGAAGGAAATCTTCTAGAAATCTCCGTAACAACACC
>BAXO01000074.1 GCA_001310555.1 Bacillus sp. JCM 19058 | reverse complement strand
ACAATGGCCATTTAAAATAGCGAACAATTCTGTGTATGTCGGCTAATGATCTTCGCATTTATTTCTGAAATAGGCATTTATGAAATTGACTCTATCAAATGAAGGAGTATTGGAACAGTATTGGGGGACTGTCAGTGTCACTTTTATCTGAGGAAAGGAAAAAGCTCATCCTGGAAGAACTAGATACTCACGGGAAAGTGCATGTTGTTGCATTGGCTGAAAAGCTGCAAGTATCTAACGAAACGATTCGCCGTGACCTTGAGGCGCTCGTAAAAACCGAGAAGCTTAAAAGGGTATACGGAGGAGCCATTAAGAGCTCTTATCGTGGCGGAGAGCCTCCCTATCAACAGCGACAAATTATGAATCACGAGCAGAAAATTGCGATCGGAAAGCGCGCTTCGTTATTGATTGAAGATGGAGATACCATCTTTTTAGATACGGGGACGACAGTGCTCGAGTGTGCGCGAATGATCGAAGCGAAAAAAAGGCTGACGATAATTACGAATTCCTTATCAGCAGCTAATTTGCTTAAAGAATCTTTGGCACAAGCGCTGTTTCAAGGAAAGCTGATAATTTTAGGTGGTGAAATTTCTCCAGAACAACAGTCAATTAGCGGTCATTTGAGTGAAGAAATGCTTAAGAATTTCTATGTAGACAAAGCATTCCTTTCGGTTGGCGGTATTTCGGTGCAAACAGGGATTAGCGATTACGATTTAAATGAATCGACGATTTCTAAAATCGTCATTTCTCATGCAAAAGAGGTTATTGTGTTGGCGGATCAAAGTAAGATCGGTGTACATTCGTTTAGTACGATTGCCCCGCTTAAGATGGTCGATGCCATTGTTAGTGACAGGCACCCACCTGCTTCGTGGCTGCCTTCGCTGGAACAAACAGGCGTAACATGGATGAAGGCAGAGCTTTAGAGACGTCGAAATACGGTTTACCGTTTGCAACTCAAACTCCGAATACCGTACTAAAGCCAAACAACGGCTAATAAAATCTAGGGGAGCGTGTCCAATACCGGCATGCTCCTCTTTCCTTTCTCCTTATAACGTCAAAATGTCCCATAATTTGAGTCTAAGTTTTTGAATTAATAAAATTGTCGATATTTGTATATAATACATGAAGATTCGCTTGTTTCGGATCATGACAAGGGTATCGAGCAAATCATGTATACTAGGATAAAACGATTTGAAGGAGAGCTGCAATGATTTCGAAAGAAAAAATGGCCTCTTACGGCTTTCGGTTCCAGGAAAATTCTACTGAAAGTATAGCCAACCTTTGGAATGTTGGTTGGGAATCACGTGACAATCTTGATTACGATTGGGATGGGAATCTTCGGAACGAAGAAGGATCGATCGTCTTTCAATACACGCTATCAGGTATGGGAATGTTGGAACTAGAAGGGAAGCGATTTGAGATAAGAGAAAACCAAGCTTTTCTCGTTCGTTTACCGAGTAATCATCGCTACTATTTTCCTGGTGGAGACGTTCCTTGGGAATTTATTTATATAACGATGTACGGGCGGGAGGCAACGAGAATTTGGGAATACGTATCACAAAAGGGCATTTCTGTTTTTGAGATACCTCCAAACTCAGAGCTCATCCGCGTGCTGATTTCGATCTATGATGAAACACGCTTAGAAAAAAATTAAAGATAGCTATTATGCATCCGCTTGGTGCTATAAATTTTTGATGGAGTGCTGGCGCTTTTTGAAGCATTACTCGAAGCCGACAAAAACATCCGTGGGGATCACTAGCGCGATACACTATATGGAGAACTTATATTACAAGCCGCTTTCATTAGAGGAGATTGCCGAGCATTGCCGAATCTCCAAATATGCATTAATAAAGCAGTTTAAGCACCAGTTGCATACAACCCCGATTCAATATTTAACTAATCTGCGTATTAGAAAAGCGGTTCACCTGCTACGCGATACGAATAAAACAATGGATGAAATTGCCCAAGACGTCGGTTTTACGAGTGGAAATTATTTTAACAAGGTTTTTAAAAAAAGTTGTCGGCGTTTCTGCTGGCAGCTTCCGAGACAGCAAAAATTATGCACCGGTTGACTACATTGTGACGGAATGAATGTAGTTAAGAAGTGATTCATAAGAAAAGTACAGAATAGAAATTATTTACGATGCACGAAGAGCTCCTCTTTTCTGGAAGAGATCAGGAGTAATAAGGAGTTTCCCCTTGGAATTCATTCAGCAAGCCCACACTCTCGATGGGGCTGATGTGAAATAGTAAATAAGAGACAATATTTTACCCTGTTATCGACATCAATTTACCCTTGAATCATTTTTTTATTGATATTATAGTAAGTTTAGCAGGTTTTTAAAAGTTTGCTATTTTACAATTTTTTTATCCTAGTGTGATCGTCAATTCATATCACACGAGTCGCTGACGTCTGGATGCAGACAAAAGCGCTTGCTTGATCCACTTTGTCATAGGCATTACAAATGGGAAAATGTCATTTTATAATCTGAGGAGGGTTATTGATGTCGAAAATCACATTTATCGGAGCAGGAAGTACGGTTTTTGCGAAGAACGTTCTAGGAGATTGCATGCTTGTTCCAGCGCTAGAAGGGTTTGAGTTCGCTTTATTCGATATTGATGCGAAGCGGCTGGAAGAATCGGAGCAGATGCTCTTAAATCTTAAGGAGAACTTGAATGTCAACATTAACATTAAGAAATACCTTGAGCGGAAGGAAGCGTTAAACGGTGCCAAGTATGTCGTTAATGCCATTCAAGTAGGCGGATACAAGCCAAGTACAGTTATAGACTTTGAGATTCCAAAAAAATACGGCTTAAGGCAGACGATTGCCGATACTATAGGGATTGGTGGTATTTTCCGCTCCCTTCGGACGATTCCGGTTATGCTCGATTTTGCTAAAGAAATGGAAGAGGTCGCACCTGAGGCTTGGCTTCTTAATTATACGAATCCAATGGCAGCGCTTACTGGTGCGGTATTAAGGGAAACAGATGTGACCGCCGTCGGTCTTTGTCATAGTGTACAGGTTTGTACTTCACACTTGCTGCGGTCACTCGATATGGACCCTACGAATGTGGAGGAAAAAATCGCCGGAATCAATCATATGGCCTGGCTGCTGGAAGTGAAAAGGGACGGTGTGGATCTGTACCCTGAGATTAAAATGCGGGCAAGGGAAAAGCAAAAAAACGAAGCATCATGACATGGTCCGCTTTGAATTAATGGAGCGATTTGGTTACTACGTTACGGAATCGTCTGAGCATAATGCAGAATACCATCCGTACTTCATTAAATCAAGATATCCAGAGCTGATCGAACGCTTTAATATTCCGCTTGATGAATACCCAAGGCGGTGTGAAGAGCAAATTAAGCGTTGGGGTCAAATGAAGGACGAGGTTGTAAACAATAAAAACCTGAGCCATCAGCGCTCGCACGAGTATGGCTCAAGAATAATCGAAGCAAGGGAGACGAATGTGCCGTTCAAATTTGGCGGTAACGTCTTGAATACTGGAGGGTTAATTCCAAACCTTCCTAGAAAAGCAACGGTCGAAGTTCCTTGTATAGCTGATCGCAACGGAATTGTTCCTGGTTACGTTGGCGAAATTCCTGAGCAGTTGGCCGCATTGAACCGGACCAATATTAATACACAGCTGATGACGATTGAAGCTGCTGTGACGAAGAAGAAAGAGCATATTTACCATGCGGCGTTGCTTGACCCGCACACAAGTGCGGAGCTTTCGATCGACGATATTATTTCATTATGCGATGATTTAATTGAAGCGCACGGTGATTATTTACCGGACTATAAGTAATGGATGAGAGTGGAGCTGCCTTATAAGCAGCCCACTCTTTTCAAATTCTATAGTAGGAAAAAAACTAGTTCGGCTCACGTGTTACATTTCTAATGAAAAGCTCTGGCCAAGTTGTTAGTGGCTCAGTACTCGAGCCACTCTCGCAAGAGGAAGGCACTAGCTATTAGTCAGCGGACAATTAATTTCGAAATCACTTTTGCTTGTCTGACTCTGGTAATTCACCAGTGTACAAAGCTTCGGGACGGTATATTCGATTGTGAGAAGCTTGTTCAAGAATATGGGCCGTCCATCCGACGAGTCGGCTAGAACTGAAAATCGGTGTAAAAAGCTCAGCAGGAATATTTAACGATTTAAGTACCGCCGCAGCATAAAACTCTACATTTGTATAAAGCCGCCTTCCTGGCTTAAAGGCTTGCAGCAATCGGATCGCCGTTTTTTCGACGTGGTAGCTAAGTCTAACCAGTACTCTTCTCCTGTAAGCTCCGATGCAATGTGCTTGAGGGCCTCTGCCCGCGGATCGATTGTTTTATAAACTCGATGCCCAAAGCCCATCAGCTTACGGCCGCACTCTAGCTCATTCGTAAGCCAGGCTTCGGCCTGCTCCTTATTTTTAATTTGCTCGAGCATCGTCATTACTTCGATTGGAGCACCGCCGTGCAAGGGGCCTTTCATTGCACCAATTGCACCGCTTACTGCCGAGAGCAAGTCGGATTCAGTGGAAGCAATGACTCTTGCTGCAAAGGTTGAGGCATTCATTCCATGCTCCATTGTCAGGATTGAGTAGGCACTTAACGCTTTATGGTGGGGGAGTGTCGGTTTATCACCAGTGAGCATATATAGGAAAGCGCTAATATGATCGAGATGATCGGGTGGTTGAATAAGCTCAAGCTGTCTAAGTGAGCGATAGCGGTAAGCAATAATTGTCGGCAGCAAGGAAGTCAGGGAGATCGCTTGCTCAACCTTTGACTTTGATAAGAAGCGGTCCGTCCCTAGTGAAGAAAGAACGATCTGCATCGCATTCATGAAGTGGAGCGATTCAGGAAGATGCGTGAGAATACGTACTGCATGCTCCGGTAAGGCTCTTTGACTTTTCATGCTTTGTGTCAGCTCAAGTAATTCAGCTTCGTTCGGGTGTTTTCCATACCATAATAAATAGCAAACCTCTTCGAAGCTAGCATTTAAAGCGAGAGAATCGGCCAATGTCCACGGTAGACAAGCCTCCCCCTTTCCCCGTCAACTAAACTGATTGCTGTTTCAGTGGCAATGATACCTTCGAGACCTTCGTTAAACAGTGCTGTCATTATTTCACCTCATCTGTACAGTTTGTTTCATCTTTAAGTGTAATACATTTCACTAATTATAATTAATAAATGATATACTAAAAATTGATTATAAAATATAATTAATATGAGGGAGAGCTATGAATATAAAATGGCTTCGGACGTTTGTAGTCGCCGCGCAATATGAAAACTTTCGCAGGGCTGCTGAAGCTTTATTTATGGCCCAGCCACTGTCACTGTTCATATTCAGCAGCTCGAAAAGCAGGTAGGATTTGAGCTCTTTGTTCGTTCGGGCAAACAGGTCAAGTTGACGACATTAGGAAATACTTTTTTTTATCCATGCGAAAAAAATTCTAAACGGCTATGAGCAAAGCATGCAAGAGCTTGAGAGGGAAAGGCAGGGTATAGACGAAAGCTGGTGATTGCTGTGTCACCGTTAATTGCTGCAACGTACTTGCCTCATTGGATTCGAAAATACAGGGAGGCCCATCACGATGTTGAGGTCATCATTAATGTGCTAGACTCCTCCCAAATTAGTGCGGAACTAGAGGCTGGCCATGCTGACATCGGCTTGTCCCGGTTGCAAGTATCGATCCGTAACGGCTCCTGTATACGATTATATCAGGAGAAAACGAAGCTTGTTTGCCCCCATGATGGCGGGGATGCTGAAAGCAGTCCACCTCTCTCCCTAGAAGCTCTCGTATCCAGCTCGGTTTTGCTTTCTTATAATCATCCTGAATATTGGGAGGAGCTACTACCTGAGTTCAAGCTTATCCACCCATCTATACGGACGATGAATGTTTCACAGGTTCATGTGACAAAGCGATTTATAGAAGAAGGTATCGGCTTCTCTGTCCTGCCAGCCTCGGTAATCCAGAGGGAAATTGCAGAGGGGCGAGTGCTTGAGCTAGATGAGCGTTCATTGAAGTTGCCATTTGCCTCGACGTATTTGCTAGAAAAATATCAAAAGAAAGAGGCTGAGGACTTCATTACGATTTTACGGACTCTCATTTAAGAAGCATTGAAAATTATTTTATTGAGGAGTGATTTTCATTGAGGATAAAAATTATGTCTGTGAACATCGGCAAGGTAGAATCAATCGATCAAAAGGGAAAGATGGTTCAGACAGGGATTTTCAAAAATAGGATAGACTCGCCCGTTACCATTACCCGCTTAGGTATTGCTGGAGACGAGCAAGCTGATTTAGTCAACCACGGAGGAGTCGAGCAAGCCGTATGCGCTTATCCGTTCGAGCATTACCCTTTCTGGGAGAAAAAGCTTGGCAAATCGCTTGATTGTTCTGCCTTTGGTGAAAACTTGACCTTGATTGGGTTGACGGAAGACGAGGTGCGTATTGGAGATACACTCCAGTGGGGAACGGCTGTGTTACAGGTTAGTCAGCCGCGTAAGCCTTGTTTCAAGATCGGCTTAAAGCACGGAGAGCCGCAAATGGCGCTCTGGGTTAAGGAGACCGGCTATAGTGGCTTTTACTTGCGCGTATTAACTGAGGGGGTGGCGCAGAGCAGTGATCCCATACAATACATCGAAAGGATGGCGCACAATCCGTCGGTAACGGACGTTAATCAGGCGAGCTACAGTAACGATACAGCACTGGAGACGTTGGGGCGAATGGCACAGGTGCCAGAATTATCAAGGAACTGGCGCAGATCATTTGAAAAAAAAGCTGGAAAAGCAATGAGTCGCAGAAAAATGAACAAGGAATGAAAGGAGTCGTAACAGAACACGCCGCTGGTGTGATGACAAGGTATGCGGCAACATCATGAAAGTACGTCGATTTCGAGCCCGCCAAAAGAACAAGCAACAAAATAAATAAAGATAGAGGAGTTGTTAACTCATAAAGTAATTTTGAAGAAAGGATGATACTATTACTAAATACAACCGGCTATTATAACCAAAGCTGTGATCCGGCACTCATGATACCGAATACTTCGTGTTCTTTCAATGTCATTGAAAAATATCCCCAATTTTTTCATTAGCTTAGTATCTTAAGGGCATTTGTCATATTTACATATCGCTTTCAGGACTCCAAGATATCTTTACGTAAAAAAAGACCCCTTTTAAAAGAGGTCCTAAGAAGTGGTGATATCTTGCCGCAAAAGAGCCTGGAATCTAGTTTCCAGTGATTCCTTAATGGTTGTGCTGATGATCATCGGTTTCCGAAATACTGCTAGGTGGTTCCGTACCGGGTTCGACCACAACGAACTGTCCCATCATACCTCTGTCTTCGTGCATCAAGATGTGGCAGTGAAACATGTATGGAAATTCAGGATCGACGTAATCTTCAAAACGTGCGATGATCCGAACGCTGCTACGCGGTGGGATGAAGACCGTATCTTTCCAGCCTCTGAGATGCTCTGGCGGCTCTTCCCCGTCAATATCGAGTACGGCAAAATGAACAAGATGCGTGTGGAAGTTATGGTAAACTCCTCCTCCTGCATGACGGATTTCCCAGATTTCAGTCGTATCTTTCGTTACTGCAAAGTCAATGCGATTCATATCCATTGGTTCATTATTGATCCAGCCAGTCCCTGCCAGTTCGAACTCACGAGTCTTGACAGCGCTCGTTTCTTCTGGCCAATCAATGTCCACCAGCTTCGACGGTAGCGACCGTGAATCGACGAGCTGCTCTGCACCACGAATATTCAATATATCGAACGTATCGTTTCCACCATTAAAACGCTGCTCCCAAAAATTTAGTCCATCAATATTTGGTTCAAAGCTACGTAGTGTAATATCGTCGCCGGGCGCTACCTCAACCACAATCTCGGCACGCTCGCCAGGAGTAAGCAACAGCCGGTCGAGCTCGACCGGAGCTTCGAGCAGCCCCGTGTCGGTCCCAATCAGTGTGTAGGTGCGATCATCGCTGAAGCCCAGGTTATAGAGGCGTGCATTGGAGGCGTTCACCACACGGAAGCGAACAAGACTCGTTGTAGCTTCAAAATAAGGAGCATGAGTTCCGTTGACTAGAATTTCATCACCGAGAATGCCGACATTGCTAAACAATGGTTTTCCGAAGTTGAGCGAGCCGTCGTTATTGAAATTTTTGTCCTGAATGATGAGCGGTATATCGTCGATGCCATATGTATTGGGAAGTTCCAATTCTTCTGACTCAGTATCATCCAGTAAAAATAGGCCAGCAGCACCACGATACACATGCTCGGCAGTGGCACCGTGAGGGTGTGGATGGAACCATAAGCTGGCCGCGGGTTGATCGATTGTCCATGTAGGAGACCACGTATCTCCAGGTTCGATCATCTGATGCGGACCCCCGTCCATAGCGGCCGGAAGATGCATGCCATGCCAATGCAAACTGGTGGACTCATCAACGCCGTTGGTCACATTGATCACCACCTCATCACCACGAGATGCACGCAAAGTTGGCGACAGATAGGGACCGTTAAGTCCCCACGTTTCCGTAAGCTGCCCTTCAAGAAATTCGACCTCACCGGAGGTAAAGGCGAGATCGAACACCTTACGTCCTTGGTCATCAAGCCTCGGTTCCAGCAGGTCCGGGATGGCAAGTTGATTTTCTAATGTTAATTCTCCCAGGTTGGACTTTTGTGCTTGGCCGAACATCCAAATCACAAACACACCTCCGCCAAGAACGATTATAATACTAGCACTCATCAAGAACAAAATAAGTTTTCGATATTTCAGCATCCGTTATGAACCTCCGTATCATTGTCAGCTTTTTTTTTACTTTGTTACATCGACCTGACCATCCGTCAGGATGCACAAATCTATCAATGGTAGTTTAGCTATCATTGATAGATTAACTTAAAAATGATAGACTGTCAAGTGAATAGTTAAATTCATAGATATAGCAATTGATTTAAAGAGTGACATAATTTTTGACTAAGAGGCACAAGGGACGAGAGGATTTGTTTAAGCATCGGAGCTATCTGATTGAATAAGTGGAATATTCTTAACCTTGATCCCGCACCACCAGATCTTAAAGCAGCAGGAACAAAATGAATCAAGCGTAATGCTATACTCAAAAGAACGTAGGAAGGGAGGCGTTCGATGGAACATATTTTGAAAGCGTTTGCGATAATGGCGGTTTTCTTTTTTTCTGACTGTGACAGGCAGGGAGGCGAAGGCGCACGAGTTACCTTTGTTCTATTTTGAAAAGACGATTATTGAGCCTAATAAGATGAACTATAATCCAACTGGAGAGTTTGATTTTCCGACAATTATCCGTGCTGCTGAGTATTTCGAGAACCCGCTCGGGACGTATTATTTGTATTATGGACCTCATGATTCACCGGGAGGAATTGCGCTTGCGTATGCTGATTCAATTGAGGGGCCGTGGACAGAGTACACAGGAAATCCGGTCATTTCGAGAAATTGGCAGCCTCATTACTCGGTTTCTCATGTGGCATCTGCTCATCCGATCTGGAACGCGGAGGAAGAGAAGTTGTTCCTTTATTTCCACGGAGAGAATTCAGAGACACGACTTGCATCATCTGTGGATGGCATCCATTTTGATTATGAGCAAGTCGTTGTCGATACGTCGGACTTTTCCGACATAAGTGAGGCGTCTTATGCGCGGGTGTTTGAGCATGAGCTAGCCGACAAGGACAATCGCTATGTGATGTTGTTAATGGGCAATCATCAAGGAACGAGAAAGATATATTTGGCTTGGTCGGCTGATGGAAGGGAATGGGAGACCCAACAGGCCCCCTTGATTTCACCGCAGCCCGGGCAGGGAGGGAACCTATCTGGTGCCTATTACTTTCCCTATAACGGCAAGCATTATGTGACGGTTCATGGAGGTTCAGGCAACCAATACGTCGTCGATGTTGGTGAGAATTTCGACCAGGACATTCACTTAGGCTCGTATTACCAAGCGTCCCAAGCTCCGCCAGAAAATGGGCGCGCCGCCTCTCGCGCCTATATTCAATCGAATGGTGAACTCTATATGGTGTACGAGGCAGGGCAGCGCGGCTCAACGAAAATTGCCCTTGCCCGGGCGATTGTAGGAGATGAGATAAAAGAGATGGCGACAGCTGTGCTCCGTTTGCCTAGCCGCACGGTGCCACTTGGTGCAGAGATTGCCTTTGAGTTATACGCCCATCAATACAATGGCACTCGAATTGACGAAAAGGACCTTTCTTTTAGCTTGAATTCAAGTGATGCGTCTGTTGTCCAGGTAGATGACAATAAGCTGTTTGCGTTGTCAGAAGGGACAGCACACGTATACGCAATCGTTTCCTATAAAGGAAAGGCAATTGAGACAGAACCGATTTTTATAGAGGTGCGGGGCGGAGACGTGTGGAATATTATTGACGAGCGATTTGCTGATTACACGTGGTTTTGGCAAATCGCGAGAGGTAGCTCTGCAGAAGGGTCAATCGAGCAAGGCGAAGGGTTCGTTGATATTAGTGAAAATCGTCGAAGCGGAGGGGCGTTTCATTATTTGACCCATAGCGACTTTGCATTGTCGGATTCGCTTTATACGCTTGAAGTTGAAGTCGCTATACGTGGCCCGAGCAACGGCAATGAAGTGAGCATTCGGACTGGGAACCGCCAGAAGTCGCTATTCATTTCGTACGATGGAGCACAAGTTCATTCAAGATCGGCTCGTAAACCCAACTGCATCTGTTGAAATTGACCCGACGGAGCGAGCTCATTATAGAATCGTATCAACTGGAGTGTCGGCTTACGAAGTATATCGGGATGATGAGTTGATGTTTGAATCAACAGCTGTTTCGCAGACGGGGAAGAATCTAATCAAGGTTGGAGCTGATTCCCATGGAAGTGCAGCGATGCGAGTTAATGCGCTTCGTGTCAATACGGGGATTAGTAAAGTGGAAGGACCTTCTTTGCGATGAAGGTTCTTTTTCTATAAGGGGGGCGAACCATGTTTAAAGTAGTGATCGCAGAAGATGAAAAGGTGATCCGAAAAGGATTAGCGGCGATTGTGAATGACCTTATAAGCGATTTTGAAGTCGTGGGCGAAGCGGACCATGGCGATCGAGCGCTTGAACTGCTGGCATATGATTGTCCTGACGTGCTGTTGACCGATATTCGGATGCCAAGGCGGGACGGATTGTCCTTGATCAAGGAGGCGCGGGCGCATTATCCACAATTGGCGATTGTAATTGTAAGCGGCCATGAAGAGTTTGCTTACGCCCAACAAGCGATTCAATTTGGTGTTGCCAGGTATTTGCTGAAGCCAATTGACCGGACGGAAGTGGTGCTCGCGTTTGATGAAATCAAGCGGGATTTAGGAGGAGACGTACAGGAGGGGAATCAGCCCATTTGTCAGGTGGACGCGTATATAAAACGAAAGATAGACCAAGACATCACTCTTTCGGATGTGGCCCAGTTAGTCCATTTGCACCCGACTTACTTCAGTCAATGGTTTAAAAACGAGACAGGGCAAAACTTTTCAACCTACGTTACGGCCAAGCGACTTCAGCGCGCCGAGAGGCTCTTAAAAGAAACCAATCTTCGTGTTTATGAAGTAGCAAGAATGGCCGGCTACCAAAGCGAGAAGCATTTTATGAAAATATTTAAGAAAGAAAATGGCTGTACGCTACCCAGTTCAGGCAATCCACACCAGTGTGAACACGAAATGAAAGGAGGGGCGGCAGTGGTGCTTCGGCATAAGATTATCCTGTTATTTTTAGCAATTGTTTTGCTTCCGCTAAATCTATTAGGAATGCTCACATATTCGTATTTTTCGAAGACGCTTGAAGATCAGACCTATCATTATACGGTTCAAGTCATTGATCAAGTGAACCAAAACATCAATGCGTACATTGAAGAGATGCACCGGCTTTCGCTGTTGCCGCTGTATGACCGGGATATTCTTGCCATTCTACAGGAACGCGCCGAGCACCAGGAGGGCTATTACCCGCATACTGAGGAGCTTGAACGGATGAGCTCATTTCTATCGACGCTCTCCTATAATCGCCAAGAGCTTTCCGGTATTCATATTATTACTAGTGACGGCAGTTTGTTTAGTAACCTTGGTTCACCGCGGACGGTTCAACGTTTATCCGATGAGCCGATCGAATGGAAGCAGCTTATCCAAGCAGGAGAGGGGCGGTCGCTTCTGCTGGCGACGCATGCCCCATCTTATTTTCTAGATGGGAAGGAACCCGTTTTTTCAGTGGGACGCTTGCTACGTGATCCGGACGGCTTGCAACCGCTTGGAATAATTAAAATAGATATTAAGTTGAATTTTATCGAATCGCTTCTTGCGGATGTTGCATTATCGGAGGAGGCATCAATAAGCATCGTGGATGGGAGCGGAAGACGGATCTTTGAAAAAGGTAAGCGAATTTACCCGATTTTGCAAGAGCTGGGCCATGATGTTTCGGCTCTGGTGGAACGAGATTCGATTGCGGTTGATCGTGTGGCTTACTTACCTGTAATTCGCGACCATTCGAGCGGAGAAGTGCAGACGATTGTATTTTTGCCAGAACACCACATTGTCGATGCATCGCGCTCTTTGCGTCAATTAACAATTGCATTAATGGTTGCGGTATCGGTCCTTGTCATTATCCTTGCCTTAATCGCTGAACGAAATTTAACCAAGCCAATTTTTAAACTTCGCCAAATGATGACGCTCGCAGAAAGAGGGGAGTTCCATCATCGGATTGAGGCAACGTCGAAGGATGAGTTAGGGCAGTTATCAATTGGCTTTAACCACATGATGGAACAGATCAATGAGCTGATTGCGAAAGTGTACCAAACGGAAATCCGGGAAAAGGATGCAGAAATCAAAGCGCTTCAAAGCCAAATGAATCCCCATTTTATCTATAATACATTGGAACATATTAATATGATGGCGATTGAAAAACATGAATATGAATTATCGGACATGGTTGCTTCCTTGGGCCGGTTGATTCGTTATAGCATTGACCAGAAAACGCGATTTGTTCCTTTGAAAGAAGAGCTTGCCTTTGTGGAGTCGTATATGAGCATACAACAGAAACGGCTTGAGGGAAGTGTGTCATTCTCGATTGCCGTTCCTGAAGATATGCTTTCCATTATGATTCCAAAACTAACGCTACAGCCTTTGCTTGAAAATGCAATTGAGCATGGGCACCAACACGGCGGTATAGCGGGAGCCATTACGATCAACGGGTGGCAAGACGGCTCATTTTCCTACATTGAAGTAACAGATAGCGGGAAGGGGATGGACCAGGAAACGCTGGAAGGAATTCAAGCGAGCCATCAATTGCTTGAGGATGGCAATAAGGTAGCGTTGCGCAATATTTCAGACCGGCTTTTCTTGCTTTTAGGAGAGCAGGCTCATCTGGAAGTTGTAAGTGCGCCGGACCAAGGAACCAAAGTGACGCTTTGTTTGCCAAATACTTGATTAAAGAATACCAAATCGAAAGCGAGCACCCTCTTTTATGAGAGCGCCTTACCCTATACTAGTGCGTAGAACAACTAAAGGAGGACGTAAGATGAAAAATGGGGAGTAAGCGCGGCTTTGTTAGTCGTTGTGGCGGGCTGTTCATCAGCTGGCTCTGACGCGGGCGTGGATAGCGTCGAACAAATCGAACTGACGTTTTCGACATGGGGAAATGAAAACCATATTGCCGTTTATGAGGAGTTGCTTGAAACGTATAATGAGGAGCATCCGAACGTGAATGTGACCATCCAAACAACGCCTTTTCCTGATTATCAACAGAATATGACTGTGCTAGCGGCAGGACAAGAATTGCCCGATATTGGCTGGGCAGCAGAGCGGATGATTCCGCAATTTATCGAGAATGGGATATTAGCTGATCTATCGGCATTGCGCGAGGATGAGCTATTTGATTTTGACGATATTTTGCCAGGGACGATTACGCAGTATGAAGTCGATGACGCCCTTTACGGTGTCCCGTTTTCGAGCCCACCCCATATTATTTATTACAATCAAACACTATTTGAAAAGAACGGCCTTGAAACGCCCAAGCCTTGGAAAGTCGCGGGGAGTGGACATGGGAAGCATTTGAAGAAGCCGCTGCCGTCATCGCTCAGGAAGAAGGGGTGTACGGCGCGAATTTCTTTCGTGCCTGGGAAACATGGGAGAATTTACTTGCCCACACGCGTGCAGAAGGGGGAGACCTGTTTAATGAAGACACGACCGAGTTCACGTGGAACAGCGAAGCCGGTATTTCCACTTTTGAAATGCTTGACCGGATGATGTTTGAGGATCGGTCCCACCCTCGTGCTGGTGACCAAGTTGCGTTTGAAGCAGGCAACATCGGGATGTTCTTTGATGTGTACAGTTATGTGTCAACCGCCCGAGGGATCGAAGACTTTGAATGGGATATCGCTCCTGTCCCGCTTGGTTCACAAGGACGTTCGCCGATTCTCGGGCAAGCAGGCTATGTGATGTTTGAAGGAACCGAACATCCGGAAGAAGCATTGGACGTCATCCGCTACTTTGCCGGTCAAACAGGAATGGAAGCTACATCGACATATTTTGCTCCTCCGCGGGCGTCAGTGCTTGAATCAGATGCTTTTATCGAGCAGCCAGGCAATCCACCGCGGGAAAGCATGGAGTCTACCATTTTGAACTTAAGTGAAGAGTCGCGTGTGTTGCCGATCCATCCTGAATGGCAAAACATCGATAATCAGATCTTACAAGGGTTTGACCGCTTATTTGGCCAAACGGCTGAACCAGCTGAGATTCTCGAACAAATGGAATCAAGCATTAATCCGTTGGTGGAAAAATGACCGATGAGGTGGATGTGAGATGAGTATAGATTTTCACGCGGGCCAACAGAACCAAAAGAAGAAAGGTGCGCGCAAACCGTTTGTTAATCGAGATGAACTGGCCGGCTGGCTTTTTCTCAGTCCGATGCTTCTCGGTTTCACTATCTTTATGTTTATTCCAATTGGTTTCGCTTTCTACATGAGCTTTACCGATTGGCCGCTCCTTGGCCAGTCGGAGTTTGTCGGCACCGCTAATTATGGAGCGATTGTGCAGGACCCTGAATTCCAGCAAGTGATGCGTAATACGATTGTGTTCACTGCTGGCTTGGTTCCATTAAACATCTTACTTGCGCTTGGGTTGGCTTTGCTTTTGCGCCATCCGCTTCCTGGGATGGGTATCTTCCGGACAATTGTGTTTGTCCCGGTTGTAACAACCCTTGTGGTATGGGCGATTGTATGGCGTTACATGTTCGCAACAGACTTTGGCTTCGTTAACTCGCTCCTTGCTGTCATCGGCATCGAGCAGCAAGCGTGGCTATATGACAACAATCTGGCCATGCCAGTAGTAATCCTTACGAGTGTACTCAAAAATGTCGGTCTAAACATGGTGCTATTCCTAGCTGCCTTGCAAATGGTTCCGCGGAATTTGTATGAAGCGGCCCGTATTGATGGGGCCGGGAGCTGGCGCCAATTTAAGAACATCACGCTCCCAATTATTTCGCCGACCGTGTTTTTAGCGACGATTATTACGATCATTGGCGCGATGAAAATCTTTGCGCAAATCTTTGTGATGACAAGAGGCGGCCCGGAAAGCAGCACGAAAGTGATTGTGTATTATATTTGGGAAAAAGCGTTTCGCCTGTTTGAGATGGGCTATGCTTCCGCAGCGGCATTTATTTTGTTCTTTATCATTTTTGCGTTCACATTGATTCAATGGTGGCTTCGGAAAAGGTGGGTTTACAATGAAGATTAATCTAGTTTCCACTGTTGTCCGTTACGGACTATTGATGGCTATCTCAGCCGTGTTGCTGTTGCCGTTTCTTTGGATGGTCACAACGTCATTGAAGGACCCTAATCAAATTTTCTCTTTGCCGCCAACCTTTATCCCTGATCCGCTTCAATGGGATAGCTACATCAATGTACTTACGAGCACGTATTTTCTCAGGCAAATGTTCAATAGTCTATACATCGGGGCTCTGGTCACTATCGGGACAGTACTGCTGGCGTCTCTCGCCGGCTATGCCTTCGCTCACATCCCATTCAGGGGCAGGAATCTGGTGTTTCTATTGTTTTTAGGCGTGATGATGATTCCTGGAGAAGTGACAATTATTCCGTTGTTTCTGTTTATGAGAGAGCTAAGCTGGATCGATACGCATATGCCTTTGATCCTAATCCCGATCTTTGGTGCAGGCGGTGCGTTTGGCATTTTTGTAATGCGCCAGTTTTTCAAACAAGTCCCGGCTGAACTTGAAGATGCGGCCCGGATTGACGGGTGTTCTCGCTTCCGGATCTTTGTGCAAATTATGCTGCCGCTATCGAAGCCAGCACTCGCGACTGTGACGATTTTTACGTTTTTAACAAATTGGAATGAATTCCTGGAACCATTGATTTTTATTAACTCAAGAGAACTGATGACCTTGCCTCTCGCACTCTCCCTCTTTACCGACGAGGCAGGCACTGATTGGAGTTCGTTGATGAGCGCATCCGTGCTAGCAACGCTTCCTGTACTACTTGTCTTTTTCTTTGCGCAAAAACAATTTATTGAGAGTTTAGCGATGTCCGGGTCAAAGGAATAACCAAACCGAAATGGAGGAAACAACAAATGAAGTACATGACTGAAACTGCAAAACAACTGCCAGTGCGTGCAAAGGCAGATGTCGTTGTTTGCGGAGGAGGACCAGCCGGAATAGGCGCTGCGTTAAGTGCGGCACGCAACGGTGTAAAAACGGTTCTGCTTGAATCTCATGGATTTCTCGGTGGCATGGGTACCGCTGGAATGGTGACGTCGTTTGCCTATGGCTATCATGATAAGGAGCGCTTTATTACGGGTGGAATTTTCCAAGAGATCCGCCAAAAACTGTTTGACCGAGACGGGTTGATTATGACGGACCGCAAAGGGTGGGAACCGTTTAATGCTGAGCAATACAAGATTCTCGCATTTGAATTGCTAGCTGAAGCGGGGGTTGAGCTTCTTTGCCATACATCCATCGTTGATACAATCACAACGGACGGGACGATTGACGCAGTTATCATTGAGAGCAAGGCTGGACGAGAGGTACTGCTTGCGACGAATGTGATTGATGCAACAGGTGACGGAGATGTCGCGGAACGGGCAGGCGCCGAGTGCAAGATCGGCCGGGAAAAGGATGGCGGCACGCAGCCGTCCTCGCTAATGTACGTGCTCGGGAATGTCGATACAAAAGAGCTTGGCGATATGCTGGATGAGCAAGAGCGCCGTGGCTATTGGAAAACAGAAGACGGCTACTATTACTTAAACGCGACCGGATTTGCAGACGAAATCAAGCAAGCGAAGCAAGACGGCTTTTTAACGAAAGTGAACAGGGATCATGTCGCAGCGATCTTTACCGTACCATGGATGGATAATGTCGTCGGCATTAACTTTGGACGCATTCAGGGGAAAAATGCGCTCGACCCGAGAGACTTAACAGACGCTGAAGTGATTGGGCGCGAACAAGTGCTGGATGCATCGCCTTTTTAAAAGAATACGTTCCCGGCTTTAAGCGGGCAGAGCTGTTGCAGACAGCACCGCAAGTCGGTATTCGTGAAACGCGCCGCGTGATTGGCGATTATGTCATGACGCAACAAGACATCGTCGAATTAAAGCAATTCGACGATTGCATCGCCCAGTCATGCTACATGATTGATATCCACTCGCCGGACTCGTCCACAACTGAAATTTACAAGCTGCCAAAGGGAACCCATTACGATATTCCATACCGCTCACTCCTGCCAAAAGGCTCAACAACTTGCTTGTGGCAGGCCGCTGCATCTCGGCAACCCATGAGGCATTAGGCTCCTTCCGCGTTCAAGCAATTTGCCTTGCAATCGGTGAAGCTGCTGGAGCGGCCGCTGCTCTAGCAGTGAAAGAAAAATGTCGGCCACGGGAACTTCGTGTGGAGCTATTGCAAGACACATTAAAACAGCAAGGTGCCATACTCACGTAAAGAGAACGCATGTCCGAACGGGCATGCTTTTTTGGTGGGGCTCAAGGGTCGAAAACATTTTAGGCTTTAGGAAGGAATTGTTATGTCAAATAAATAAATGAACGATAATAATAAGGAATCTCATATGAAGTTGGAGAATAAGGAGTTAGAGGAAGAATATAAAAATTCGTGTGTAATTGTAAATGGCATACGTAGAAGTTTATAACAAGTGCTAGTTTCCAAGGAACTAATTTAGCGGAACACATTGTCTCTTGTTGCTCAACAATAGGACAATTTTATAAAATAACTTCTTAACAGAAGATGTAAACGGAAGGAATATTAATAAACATTAAGGAAGTAATAAAGAGTAATTAAGTAGATAAATTTTGATTTCATAAAGGAGTGTGAGAGGATATTATTAAATATCCATTTTTAAAAGAAGATGCTACTATAGGAGTAACAGCACCATCATATGGATTACGGATTGAACAACATGATTTCTTTAAACAAACTTGTAATCTTTTGAAAAGTAAAGGGTATAGTGTTATTTGTGGGGATACTGTTTGGACTCAAAGCAAGGCAAAATCATCATCTGCATTAAATCGAGCAAATGAGTTTAATAATATGATGAATGATGATTTTATAGATATAATTTACCCTCCTAGGGGAGGAGAACTTTTGATTGAAATACTAGAATTCATAGATTTTAAAAAGGTAAAGAGTAAATGGGTCATAGGCTTTTCAGATATAAGCCCTTTGTTATTAGCAATCACTTTAAAGACTGGTATTGCTACTGCACATGGTACTAACTTTTTAAATTTACGTGGGGAAGTTGACGAAACAACCGCGATGTGGGAATCTGTATTATCTACTCAAGTTGGAGCATCGGTACTTCAAAGATCTTCTATAAAATATCAAAAAGAATCGGATTCTGATAAATCTTTTCCAAATGCTTTTAACCTAACTGAAGATACTATTTGGAAAACCACTTCAAAAACTATATGCAATATAAAAGGTCGCTTACTTGGAGGATGTATAGACGTAATAAGACATTTAATTGGTACACCTTATGGTGACGTAAACACCTTTAGAAATAAATATATTAATAGAGAGCCTATACTTTGGTTTTTGGAGAATTGCGAATTAACAACAACAGATGTACGTCGGTCATTGGTACAAATGAAGTTGGCAGGTTGGTTTGACAATTGTTCAGGACTCATGTTTGGACGTAGCAATGCTAATCATTCAGTAAACAACTATACGATAGAAGATGTTTATCAAGAATTGTCTGACGAATTAAAACTCCCAATTATATATGATATTGATTGTGGACACGCTCCACCACAACTAACCTTAATAAACGGTGCCTATGCTGAAGTAGAAATAGGAAATGGGGAAGGAATTATCAAACAATTTTTCGAATAATATGAAATTAAATAAGGCGTTATATAATTAGGAATATTTATTACTCAACTGTGCTTACCTAATTACCTAATATTTTTTTTAATGTCTCAGACTTAATATGGAAGAATTGACCACGACACATCTCAAATCCCTCGTGGTGAAGCGACTAGCTCAGGTGCCGAAATTAACAGGGAACTGGCACAGTTTATTGGGATTGCATCAGTTTTAAATAAGTTGGGCTTAAATTGTTACCTCTTTAATAATGCTTTGCCTATTTATGATAATATAGGAAGAAATGTTCTGCTCAAGGGGGACTTTATGATTATTCAAAATGAAAAGGATATAATTGAACTCATTCATCAAGATGTATGGATGATGGACGTTCTGAAAGCAGTAAAACCATTAAATCTCCCAGACTGGTGGATCTGTGCAGGTTTTGTACGTTCGAAAATCTGGGATACACTTCATAATTTTAGTGTTAGGACAAAAACACCAGATGTGGATGTAATCTACTTCGATCAATTAAATATCGACGAATTAATCGAAAAGAGATTAGAAGAAAATTTAAGAAAGGTACACCCTGATGTTCCGTGGTCCGTCAAGAATCAAGCAAGGATGCACATCTCTAACAATATTCCCCCATATACATCTTCGAGCGACGCAATTTCAAAATTCCCAGAGACAGCAACGGCGTTAGGTGTAAAATTAGATGAAGCAGAAAATGTTATTTTAACTGCTCCTTGTGGAATAAATGATGTTATAAATTTAGAAATTAAGCCCACCCCTTTTTTTTAAGGAAAATGAAGAACTAGCTATTATCTATAAGGAAAGAATGAAAAAAAAGGATTGGAAAGCTACTTGGCACAAGATTAAAGCACATAATATCTAATGATTTTTCTTCAAGGAATCCTAGATAGTATAGTTGTGAGCGAATTTCGTGCATTGAGGTGATTGAGTGGATATGGACTATCTAAACAGACTGTTTCAGTTTCTGCTTTACTATTGAACGAAAGAACTAAGGACTCATTGGCGCTCAGATTTTTGGGAAATGCCAGGAGGAAATGTTGAAGTAGGGGAACCTTTAGTCCAATCGGTTTGTAGAGAATTTTTAGAAGAAACGGGGTTTGTTATCCCCCTGTTGGATTGGCCCATTCCCCTTCACGTGATTTGTAGTTAACTGTGCGTCCAATTAAGAATAAAAAAAAGCCCAAGACGCAAGTTTATTTCATAGCATTTTGTGCCTTGAGATAGCGAAAGGAATGGACATAATGATGAGCAAGAGACGAAAAGTAACCATCTATGATATTGCCAGACTAACTGGTTTTTCTCCAAAAACGGTATCACGGGTTGTTAATGGTGAAAAGGGTGTAAAGAAGTCAACCTTTGAAAAAATCACGCAAGTGTTACAGGAAAATAATTATGTTCCGAATACATATGCTCGAGCGTTAACCAGTCGAGATAATCGAAATGTCCTAATTTCAATCCCAAAAACAGAACATTACCCATTAGAATGGTTTCACTTTTTATTAGAGAACATCATTGTAGAGTGCAGAAAGTATAACATCAATACAATTGTCGAATATTCAGAACCCAACGTTCAAATGAAAAATTCGATTTTATATTCTTCGAGTAGCTTTATCGGGGCTGCTGTTATTTTTTTATGAATCACCAATGGATCAAAGACTAGTTCGGTTGAACAGTTTAGGGATTCCTTTTATTGTATTTGGTAAAAGTGAGACTGAGGGCGTCACTTATGTCACCAATGATGATTATGATGCTTTGAAATCGTTAATGAAGTATTTAGTCAGTAAAGAACTAAGAACCATATCATTATTGATTGGTGATCAATCTCTTGTCAATCTAGATCGGGTGCGAGGAGCCAAGGATGCGTATCGTGAGCTTCGTTTGGAGCAAAGCTTGATTGAAGTAGTGGATCAAATGAAAACAGTAAAGGATGTTTACTTATTTTTCAAAGAAAAATTTTACGAAGAAGACAATTCCTGATGCGATTTTTGTGTCTGGAGATGAAAAGGTAATTGGTTTAATTCGTGCTTTGAACGAATTACAGATCGAGGTCCCAGAAGAGGTTTCAATTGTCGGTTTTGACAATATTCCGTGGGCAGAATATTTTTCTCCGGCACTGACAACAATTGCGCAGGATTTTTCAACGTTAGCGAAAGAAATTGTATCGCGATTGGACTACTTAATTAGAGGGGGAACCGATTTATCTTCAGTTGAAGTTCCAACAACATTAATTGTTCGTGAAACGACGAAATAATTTCTAGAAGCTGAAGATTTATATACAATTCCCATTAGAGCTGACATCGGTGTCAAGGAAGTAAGAGAAGAAGTAGGACTGCAGGCTCTTTCTGTGTCTATCATAGGTTGTCATTAGAGATGTAAAATAACTCCCTTTTAACTGAATAATCAAGTCCATTATACTAGATTTAGAGAGATGCTTACTTGGCTCCTTTACTATATCACTCAACTTTCGGACCAACAAATTCGCAATTCATGTAAGGTAGCTAAGAGCTTGTGAGCATTGAAGTCTAATCCCTGACAATGCGTTTACCTATGAATAAACACCTCCACCTATTGTTTCGTTGAGTGATCGACCGATTTCAGCCATTCTTTTGTTGTTAGAGAGACTCTTCGTTTTGCAAGACTTTCATAAATTATGAAAAGAGGAGACAGCGATGTCAAAACATGAGTTAGCAAAAATGCGCCAATCGATGAATTTGACTTTACATCAGCCAGGTGCATTTTTTCAAGTGGAAACACAAGTATAAGGGAGCCTCAGCAGCAGTCATGGCATTACTGTTTTAAAAAAAATCTCTTCAACTAGTAAAGACATATTTAAATTTTCTATTTCTGAAGTGTATGAGGAAGAGTAAGTGAAAAACAATGGGGTGCTTTCTCTCTTTCATCAAGGGATATTTTCCATTTGCTCGAAATTGCCGGTCAAGACAAGGAGTGGACAGCATTTGGAACAGGTGATTCAGCATGGGGTTCGTCAGTACGCCTATTCAATCAACAATACTAATTGTCCATGAAATGATGAAGACGCTAATTTTAAAAAAATTTACGCTTGAAGTACTTTACATACATAGGTACAATTAAGTCAATTCAATGACACCGATGTCAAAGTTAGTTAATTTCGGTGGCAATGAAAAAGGAGGAGATTTAACTCGCCAATTTAGGAATTTTTATCTAAAAATGACACCGATGTCAATGAAGAGGAGAGGAAGACAAGTGAGTCGGTTAAAGTTTCATTCAGATGGAAAAATGAAGTGGTTTCCAGGCAACACGATTGTTAGCAATCTTAGTCATAACTCGAATGTGATGGAGGTGATCCATGAAATTCAAAAGGCTTATCAACGTTTACCTTTTGCTGAGAAGTTTTCATTTCTGCCGCTATCGTCTGTACACATGACGGTATTTGAGTTAGTTTGCCACTTCGTTCGTAAACAAGAGAAATGGAGTCAGTATGTAGATTTAGATGAGCCATTGGATCAAGTAGATTCGTTTTTCAATGATAAATTAAGTACCCTTACTTTTATCAAAGATTTTCAAATGAAAGCGCATTCAATTCGTGGAACCGGTTTGGACTTGGATCCGATAGATAAACAAACAAAAGAACGAATAAAGACTTTTCGAGATGAACTAGCAGATACGACTGGAATCAAATTTAAAAATCATGATACGTATCAGTTCCATATTTCATTCGCCTATCGAATTGAGGAACAGGATAGCCACGAAAAACAGGTGGTTGCTGAATTAAATAATCAATTGCTTCAAGACGTGATTGCGGAGATGGAACCGATCACGATTAAGCAAATAGATTTCACCGTATTTGAGGATATGTCCGAATTTGTTCCTTACGACTCACAGGCAAGGGAACGGTTACGAGTAAAAAAAGAGTATGCACAAGAGAAATGGTTAAATATGAAAATGAAACGTGGGGTGAAGGAACGTGCAAAAGAATGATCCATTGAAATGGAGAGTAGGTACTTCGTATTCACTCAGCTCGCCAATTTCATTAGATGAAGTGAAAGAAGCTGGTCTAGACGGAATTGAGCTTGTCATATCAAGAAATGAAACGGATTTAACGTATCAAGAAGTGAAACGAGCTTACAGCCCGACCATTCAACATGCCCAGGCGCTCGATCTCGATGTTTGGTCTATCCATTTACCATTTGGGAAAGACTGGGATATTTCTACTTTAGTCGCTCGAAAAAGACAACAGATTATTGATTATCATGTTGATTGGCTAAAGTGTGTTAGTGAATGGAAGGTGAAGCATGCTGTGCTTCACCCAAGCTATGAGCCAATTGCTGCAGAGGAAAGAAGCGAACGGGTAAGGGCATGTAAGTCCTCTCTAAATCAATTGGTTGAAGTGGCTGAAGATTCAGGGATTCATCTTTGTGTAGAAAACCTTCCTCGTACATGTCTAGGAAATACTGGAAAAGAAATCACAGCGCTTACTGAAGAAAATCAGCATTTACGGGTTTGTTGTGATGTGAACCACCTGTTATTCGAACTGCCTGAACAGTTCATAGAAGAGGTGGGGAGCACCATCCAGACGGTTCACATTTCAGATTATGATGGAGAAGATGAAAAGCACTGGCTTCCGGGAAAAGGAATCATCCAGTGGAAGGAAGTGATTCATGCACTTGCTAATTCAGGCTATGAGGGGTTCTTTATGTTTGAAGTGAAGAAAGGAGAGAACATCCCGGCGGAATTAGCTGCATGTTGGAAGCGGTTAATTCAGGATTATCAGGCGATAGAATAGGTTTATCAGCAGAGGAGGAATCAAGATGGGATTGAAAACGGCAATCATAATTGGTGCTGGCTCAAGAGGAGCTAAAGTTTACGCTCCATATGCACTTGAGCACCCAAACGAGTTAAAAATAGTAGCCGTTGCTGAACCAAATCGAGAACGATTATTGAAAGTGAAGGAAGCCCATGATTTGAGTGATGAAAAATGTTATCGCTCTTGGGAAGAGGCGTTCCAGGAAGAGGCGGTCGCGGATATCGCCATTATTTGTACGCAGGATAAACATCATTTCGAACCAACCATGAAAGCATTGGAATTAGGCTATGACGTATTACTAGAAAAGCCGATGTCTCCAGATCCATTGGAATGTATTGAATTGGAGAAGGCAGCCAAACGGTATGATAGACAGCTGACAATTGGTCATGTTCTGCGGTATACACCTTTTTGGCAAGCGGTCAAAAAAAAGTGATAGATGAAGGCAGGATAGGAGAGGTGGTCTCCCTTCAGCTGAATGAAAATGTAGGGGTCATGCATATGTCCCATAGTTATGTGCGGGGCAATTGGCGAAAGGAACAAGAATCAAGTCCAATGCTGCTTGCAAAATCCTGTCATGACTTAGATGTGATTAGCTATGTCCTTGAAAAAAAATGCGAACGCATTAACTCCTACGGTTCATTAATGTATTTTCGGGAGGAAAATGCTCCTGAAGGTGCGCCGGAACGATGTTTGGATGGGTGTCCAGCTGTGCAAAACTGTCCTTTTCATGCAGGGAACTTTTATCTTGGTAAAGGAAAGAAATGGGCAAGGAAATTCTCAGAGGATGATTCTCGTGAAGGAATTATAAAGGCTTTGCATGAGACATCTTATGGAAAATGCGTATTTCAAAGCGATAATGACGTAGTGGACCATCAGGTCGTCAATATGGAGTTTGAGAAAGGAACCACAGCAAGCTTCAGTATGAGTGGCTTCACCCGGGATCAAACAAGAGCGGTTCAAATTATGGGAACAAAAGGTGAAATACGTGGAACAATGAAGGAAAACAGTCTTTCTATTTATGATTTCTTAACAATGCAAGAAACCATTGTAAAGCTTGATAAACCTGTAGGAGGACATGGAGGAGGCGATCGAGGAATTATGCGCGCGTTCTTACGCGACCTTGATACGCTTGGAGAAAAGGAGAGTCTTTCCTCTGCAGCTATTTCCGTCCGGAGTCATTTAATGGTGTTTGCTGCTGAAGAATCACGTAAGCATAAAGGGAAATCGGTAGAGATTGATCAATACTACAAACAATTTGAAGAAGGTTAGTGAAGAAAGGAAGGCCTGTGGAACAAGGATGGATGAACTGAGCATAAATCATTTTAATTAATAGGGGAGAGTTATATTGAAAATGCACGCTTTGTACTCACTGGTGTTTGCTGCTGCAATCATTGTAGGCTGTTCAACGAATGATGATGAAACTACCGCCGAAATTGATGAAAGTGATTTAGAGGATGCGCTTGAAGAGTCAGTTCACTTGACGGTCTATAACACATCTATGGGTATAACGGATAATGACGTATTGAAAGAATTATTTGCGCCAGTCCTAGACCAGTATCCTAATGTCACGGTTGAGCTTCTTCAGGATGTTAATATTGAAGAGATGATGGCAACTGGGGAAGTACCTGACCTAATTGCCACGAGTAATCCGAATATCTATCGGTTTCTAGAAATGGAGTTAGCAGGAGATTTATCGGAATTTTTTGACGAAAGGGGTATAGATGTGAACAAATTTAACCCCGCTATCGTTGAGGATCTCGAATTGTTTGCGGACATTATGGACACACCCGGTGCAATCTATGGTATGCCTGTATCTATGAATCAAGGGATACTTGCCTATAATAAAGATATCTTTGATCAATTTGGCGTTCCGTATCCAGAA
The DNA here is from genome assembly GCA_001310555.1 of Bacillus sp. JCM 19058. The sequence goes on along the minus strand of BAXO01000074.1, from coordinate 1,166 downwards.
GACGGGATGACATGGGGGGAGATCACTGACTTAGCGCAACGGGTAACAGGTACCATAGATGGTATTGATTATATTGGAATTGACCCCGGAGCGGTAATTACTTTAATACGCTCTCGTTCACTTCCAATTGTGAATGAGGAAGGAGAAGCGGATTTCTCTTCGGATGAATTCCAAAATATTTTCAGTACACTCGAAGATATTTACCGTATTCCAGGAATCGTGGATCATGAAGAAGAGACATATCCTACGGGATTAATTTCTTTATGGAAGAACGGCGATTAGCGATGATTCCGTATTGGGTTGCAGCGTATACCACTAGAATTCCAGTCATGAATGAAGCGGGGTTAAATTGGGATGTGACAACATTCCCAACATTTGAGGATCGGCCGGATCTGGGTCGTGAAATTGACTATCATTTGTTTGTTGTTCCAGAAACCGCAGAAAATCGCCTTGCGGCGCTACGAGCAGTAGAAGAACTCGTTACAGAGGAAACACAATCTTATCTCACCAGTGAGCTTGGACGTTTGACTGTGTTAGATGACCCCGATATTCGTGAACTCTATGCATCAGAAATGGGAGCGTATAACGGGAAAAATCTTGATGGCATCTTTGAAATCGACCCTGCACCAGCACCCGAACCTACACCATATAACTCTCCAGTTTATGCGATTCTGAGAGAAGCGCAGGATCGAATTGCACTTGAAGGAATGGATATTAATACGGCATTAAGGCAAGCGGAAGAAGAAGCGAATACAACGATTGAAGAAATTGATGCGTCTAGAGATTAAAAAGGTGTTAGAAAAAGAATAAAGTGTGAATCAGGGAAGAAAGCAGCTATGGAGAAAAATCACCCATGGCTGCAACCTTCTCAATGGTCAGCTCCTACACGTTTACTAGGGCCAGGTAAACCAAATGATAAACCTACGGTTCGACTTGCTTACAAACGGTTCAAACAGGTGATTTATGTATACGAGATTTAGGATATTTGACATCTCCATCAACTTGATAATAAAGGGCCTATTATATCTCTCGCTTAAAATTAAATACTGGGATTTATCTCAGGAATCCTTATCCCCAAAACTTTAAAAATGGAACGGTCATAAAGCAAACCAAGTATATTCCATTAAACGCTTCTTCCTTTCTAGAAAATACCATCCAATGGCCAT
>BAXO01000073.1 GCA_001310555.1 Bacillus sp. JCM 19058 | reverse complement strand
TCGCCGATTGTGATTCAATGGAGCGGTTTTTTAGACCGAGGGTGTCGATTGTAATCCAATGGAGCGGTTTTTTAGCCGAGGTCGCCGATTGTAATCCAATGGAGCCAGTCTTTTCAGCCGAGGATGTCAGTTATCAGTCATCGGAGTCGATTTGTCGACTGTAAAAGGCAGGGGAGCGCCTATCAAGATTGAGGTCTTTCCTATCGATAAAATAACTCGGTGAGCATGTATCAATCTCACCGAGCTATTTGGATTGAGAGGATAACGACTGTACACCGTGAAGCGCTTAGCTGAGTGCTGCCCCTGATTCGTCTAATCGTACAGACAAGGAAATGGGTGAGCTCATATTTTCCGACTCTTGCTTCATAGTGCCCAGTGGGGCTTACTTTGTTTAGGCATCACTGGCGGTTGGCAGCTCTAATCGACAATTTTCCCTTGCCCTTGCTCATTTTTGTCGAGCGTAAACTTATCTACCGTATTTCCTGCACTGTCGGTTACTTCAAAGGTTAACTGGCTCCCGTCAATCGTAATGGCAGAATATGTGACAATATTATCGGCGGAAACATGCATCCATGGATAGCTTGCCGCGTCCGTGGTCTCGGACCGGCGACTCCACCGATGACGTAAATAGTTCCCTCTGACGCTATTTCCCCGTCAACTAAAGGCCATGTACGCATGTAAGTGTGGTCGTGTCCCGTCAATACAAGATCGATACCGAGCTCATCAAAGACCGGTGACCAAGCTTCGCGAATTTCTTTATTTTCTCGGGACGAATGCGTGTGATAAGGCGGACGATGGAAGGAGACGATCTTCCACGGTTGATCCGATTGGTCCATGTCATTTTTTAGCCATTCTGCCTGCTTTTTCAGCGTCTCCTCATCCAATCCGCTCTCTGTATTCAATACCGCGATGTGAAGGTTGCCATAATCGAACGAATAAACAAGCTCTTCCTGGTTTTCAGGGCCGTTGTGCGGCAATTGAAATTGAGCTCTATAATTGTCAAGGCCTGTTCTAATAGCATCGTGGTTCCCGACGACTGGAGCGATAAACAGGTTCGGTAGCTCATCTTCAACAGCCTTGAAAAAAATATTCCCAATGCATCTGCAAATCGCCATCATCGACTAAATCTCCGGAGTGTAACACGAACCTCGCTTCAGGATGATGCTCAACCGCTTTTTGAAAAATGTCACCCCAGACTCCGTAACCGTCATTCATCGAATCGTTTAGCCTTGCTTGACTGTCTGTCATAAACAGAAAAGTAAAGGCTTCATCTTCAGTCGCTTCGGTCGTAAACGTTCCGACCTCCGACCATTGCCCCTCGAGGCCACTGCGACCTGGTAAACGTACTCTGTACCTGGTTCAAGATTGACAGCCTCCGCCTCATGAATGCGCATTTCGCCGAGATCTGTAGTAAATAAAAAAACTTGTACCTTCCACGCGTAATGCATCCTCGTTCGTAAATTCTTCCGTATAAAGGCTGCTTGGCATTATCTCGACGAATGTGTCTTCAATATCAGGGTGGGTTCTCCAAGTAAAGCTTGCGGTCGTTTTCGGATCCTGCTGCCAAGTCATGACTAGGTTTTCCGGATAGCGCTGCCAAGCTGTGCGGAAATTTTAAAGGTATACACCCCACTTGACTGCCCGCCCTTGCCGGCCTGGATGTCAATTTCTCCAACCTTCAAGCTTAATTCGTCAGTATAAACCTTTCCGTCTTCATCGGTAATTCCGAAAGGCTGACCCCAAGCTTGATGTCGAGATATCGATTCATCGCCCAGCCAAACTCATTATTAGGGAGCTCGACATAGCTCCATTCGGTCCCGTTTTCCTCCGTGAATGTATCATATATAAGGAGCTTCATTCGGGCTGGTGCCCTGTACACAATCTCTTGACCGCTCGCAGGATGAAGTCTGATCGCCAGTTGACTTGTGTTAATGACGGTTCCGACACGATAATCGTGGTCAACGATTCGGATAGATGCCCCTTGAACGGGGTCGCCTTTTTTGTCTGTTACGGTAATCGTCGAATGGTAACGCTTTGACAAGCCGTCGGCTCAACTTGTAATGTGGGTTTGGTTTGTCCTTGCCGAGTAGCAACTACCTCCCATATGACTGGTTGTGCTTGTATCCCTAACTCGTCCTCTGCTGTAATTTCGATTCGGTTCCTGCCCATGTGAAGCTCTAATACTGCGGAGAAAAAATGCTCACCGAAAAGAGGGGCCTCCTTCCCATCGACATAAACCTTCCCAGCATCGCTCAATTCGCCGATGATCGTATAATCGCCAACTGTCGCTTTATCATCCATGCCGTTGCTATGATGGGGCTCATTCAGCACAGTTATGGTTGGCGGCTCGAAATTTTGTTCGATTTCAACCACCGATACATCATCGAAATAAGCTTCGGTAATACTTGGCACTCCGGAGTGGAATAGAATCCGCATCGTTTCTGTTCGCGGTGGAGCTTGGGCCTCCACTTGAATCGCGTACCACTGATTGAGCCACTCTTCTGCATCCTGTGCCCGGTACAATACATTTTCAGAGGATAAACGCTCGCCGGCTTCGTCGAAAAACTGAAGCTCGAAGACGACAGAATGAGACTGTTCGAGTACGTGCATATGCGCGTCAGAACGGTATATATAACCAGGAGATACGTCAATCGGATCACTGAGTGCTGACAAGCTGTTGGCGTCGTCCTCGTCATAAAAATATAGCTCTGCTCGCCGCTTACTTTTTGCTCACCCGTTACTTGAAGCGTCCCGCCGCTACCCAATTGAGTCCAGCCTGGAATACGTCCTTCGCTTACAGGCTCTTCAAAGCTTGGATTACGAACCTCGACAGTTTGCTCAGCAAGGGCGGTCGTAAATGATAAAGCTGCCAATATGAAAAAACCAATAATAAAAAGGCTTATCCCGACGGTTAATCCTTTATTTTGCAATAATTGGCTGAATTTGTTCATTCTGTCACGCCTTTCTGATTAATTTGATCGTCGCGCCGATACAGGCAATAACATACTAGTTCCGAGAGGTTCAGTGCTACCATAATTGAGCGTCTGACAAATACAAATTGCGAGTGCTAATTGCCTTTGGTAATCGAAAACTGATCGACTGTCTTTCCGTTACTGTCTACAGATTTGAAGGTTAAATGATGCTCATCAATCGTAATGACCGAGTAATTGACGATATCTTCGGCAGAGACTCGTACCCATGGATGAGCACCCGCCTTTCGTCCGCCCGGTCCTGCGACCCCTCCGATCACGTAGGTGATGCCTTCTTGTGCGGCTTCTCCACCAGTCATTGGCCATGTACGCATATATGAGTGATCGTGTCCTGCTACGACCAAATCAATGCCGAGTTCTTCAAAAACAGGAACCCACGCTTCGCGAATTTGTTTATTTTCTCGCGTCGGACTCGAATGATAAGGAGGGCGATGCAAGGCGACGAGCTTCCATCTTTGCTTAGAGGTGTTCATGTCTAGACGCAGCCAATCTGCCTGTTTCTGCAACGTCTCTGTATCCAACCCGCTTTCCGTACTTAGAATTGCCAGGTGGAGAGCTCCATAATCAAAGGAATATACGAGCTTCTCTTCCCCGACTGGGCCATTTAATGGCAATTGAAATCTGCTTCTGTAATTAGTTATACCCGTGCCTAGTGCATCATGATTTCCTACAACGGGTACAAAAAAAGAGCTTAGGCAAATAATCCTCAATAACGTTAAAAAAAAGTATTCCCAATGCAGTTGCCTGCTACCGTCTTCTACAAAATCGCCGGAGTGAAGCATAAACTTCGCTTCCGGATATTGCATGACAGCTTGCCGAAAAATATTTCCCCACACTCCGTAACCGTTGCGCACAGAAGCGTTTGCGAATGCGGCTTGATTGTCTGTGAAATACAGGAAAGTAAATGGCATACATTCGGGTGCTTCGGTAGAAAAGATCCCTGTGCAGGACCATTCTTCCTTAAGACCACTGCCGACACGGTACACATACTCAGTTCCAGGGTCAAGAGTAAACGCTTCTACTACATGGATTCGCATGACACCGATATCTGTAGCATACAAGTAGTTTGCCCCTTGAACTCGCAATGTTTCCTCAGGGACAAACGCCCCCGGGAAACGATGGCTCGGAACTAATTCTACTGCTGTTTCCATCACAGATGGGTGCGTTCTCCAAGTGAAACAGGCACTTGTTTTCGGGTCGTGCTGCCAGGTTAGCACGAGGTTCTCAGGTTTGCATCCGCCAAGCGTTCTAGAGCAACGTAAGGATTGATCGTTATTCACGAGCAAATTTTGACCGTTCTGTAGATTGAACTCACCTATATCCAACCTTTATTCCACCTTTCAGCTCAGACTTTGGGTTCAAGCTGAGAAGTACGCTCCTAGCTTTAACAATTCTCCAGTTTACGTGCGATGAACAGTAACATAGCCATTTTAATTCGAGCGACCTCCCCCTGTAGCGACGACTTCCCAAATGATCGGCTCCGCCTCGTTACCTGCTTCGTCCACTGCTGTAATTTCGATTCGGTTTCGACCCATTTGAAGCTCCACTATTGCGGAAAAAGTATAATCCTTAGCCAATGCTGCTTCCTCACCATCGACATAGACGGTTCCCGCTTGATTCAGTTTTCCGAAAAGGTATAGTCGCCTGCCGGGGCCATATCGTCCATACCGTTGCTATGATGGGGCTCATTAAGTACAGTGATTGCGAAGTCTTCCGGTTTTTCTCCGTCTGGGCGATAGCTTTTCAGGTTTTGAATGCTAAAGTCTTGTTCTACTTTACTTTGAAGCTGAACAAATAGCTGATTTGTTCCGGAAATCTCGTGATGCAGCGAATGGTTTTTGGCAATTAAGGTTTCAAATCCGCCTTCCCGCGTGACATAGACATCGTACGTCCCTGCTCCAGGATCGATGTCCAATGAGACTTTCACCAACTGATTGGCGAAATACGGCTCATGGACTAACGCTGTTTTCTCCGTCCCATCGGAAGCGAGGAACGTGCCATCGGGGTGAAGCTGGATCGCCATTGCGTAGCATTCGTTTTCACAGTTCGCATCGGTGTTCAGGCCGATCCAGCCATCGATTTCATTTTTGGCCGGAACGAGTTCGAACGCGACGGTCGTGCGCTCATCTGGGTCGATATCAATGGCAAGGCTGTCTGTAATATTAGAATGGTGTGCCTCCGCTAGTCGCACAGCATACACATAGTCGCCTTGCCGAGTGAAGGGTACGGTCTCACCGTTGAGGACGATTTTACTAACATTCGGTGCATAAATCGGAACGGCTTTTTCTGGGTTGTCATCGGCAACTAAATCTCTTCCAGCCACGTTTAGTTGCTCATTGTCCCAGACGAGATTTAAATCGTTAATAGGCTGATCGAATTGAATAACGGTCGTTTGCTCGCGTTTCAGCAATGAGCCGTCAACGATAATTGCCCGTTGGAGCTCACCGTTCTGAGCCTCTTCTACATAAGCTGATTTCCCTTCGAATGAATAGCCGGCAAAGGTTTTTTCTTCATAATCGTCGGTGTCAATGTAAGTTAAATAATAATATCCTGTTTCCGTTTCGGAACCGGTTTTTTTCAAGCTTTAACGCTGTTGCTTGTTCATTGTCGGCATCGAGCTCGATCCGCTCGACATGAACCTTCGTCTTCTCTCCGTGGGCAGTAGGAAAGAGAACAGTATCGAAGGTCACTTCTCCTTCTGTTTGTTTTAAATAGGAAGTATATTTGGCGTCCTGTACGGAGTAGAAGCGATCGGAATAATAACCGTCTGACAGTCGCGCTTTTAGCTCCTCTGGATCGGCAGGGATAACTTGGATGTCGGGACCGTTATCGCCAAAAGAAGTATACGAGCGGTTCGTCTCCTCCTCAATCGTGACATTGGCATGGGGCAAGTAATGCCAGTTTTGCTCATAGCTATTTATTCCCGTACCACCGCTCACTTGATCGGAAACAATCCAGAAGCCAGGCTTCACGAATAAAACGTTTCGCTCGTGGACAAAACCAGGAGTACCCAATGTTTCTCCAGTCAGAAAATCAAATTCCGGATTTTGGACGAGCCGCTCCAATTCTCCGCCGAGCGAGCTGTCCTGAGCCACACCGTTAATTTCAATCGTATTGTGGGCTTGCGTCGTTTTGCGCAGCCAATTCGAAATGTCATCATGCGAATACGTATATGTTCCCGGATCAACAATGAGCGGTCTTCCATAAGCATAAGCAATGACGCTTAGCTCATCCGGATGCTCATGAGAGCCTGTTGCCGTATTTATGTGCATATATAAATCGTTTTGCTCCCACCCGCTTCGCAAAATGGCGCTACCTTGCACCGGATAGAGTGTAGACGTGTACGGTGGCTCCACACCGTCTTTTCCACCGCTTCCTACATAGAGTAAATACGGATCGTCCGTTTGCGCTGCCAGCTCTGTAATGACTGGTCGATGATTCGTGCTTGAGCTATCTCCCATCATCGGATCGATTCCGTCCGGGAAGGCGATGTCTATTAAATATTTTCCAGCTCTGCGCAGCCACAGATCGAAATCCTCTGAGAAGCTTTTTCCGTTTAATTGGCCGAATTTTTTTATGTTCATAAATTCATTGATGGCGATAGCTGCGTAAGTGGTCGAAGCTTCCACGTAGCCACCGTCCCGCAAATAGACGGTACTGAATAAATAGGCCAGTCGTTCATTGACTAGCGTTTCCCACGAAGGAGATTGGACAAACTCTGGAAAATAACCGGCGATATGGTAAAAGCCTTCGACTCGATGACACCCCAGTTAGAATCGTTGAATTCGCTTTCAAGAAATTTGGCCGTTTTCCACAACGTTTTTACTATGGCTGTATTAGCTGAAGCACTTAATGATTCCGTATCCTTCAGAAAATGGTATGCATTGATCCAGTTGAAGGCGCGAATGGCAGAATCAATCGTCCTCGGATAGGAGCCTGCTCCTTGTAGACCACCGTACGCCTCTGTATCATAAATAAAATCCATCATCATCATTACAAGATGATCCGTATACGTGCGATCTCCTGTTGCCTTATATTCGACGATTAGCGTTGAGGCATAATTGAAGCGCGGAATCTGGTAAAAGAACTCTGGATCAGAAGCAGGAGGTCTCCTCCAGTCTGTTCCTCCTTCAATGCCTTCCCATGAGAACGTTTTTCCAAAATGGTTACTCCATGTCAATTCATCCTCATTCCAGCCGGTATTGTTCGTTAGATATATCATGACTTGAAAATCATCACTCTTTGAAGTATTTGCCCCGTATAAGTGTAATGTCGCGTCAGAAACCTCACCTTGAAGCTCGCTCAAGTCGAATTGGAGATAGCTTTTGCTCGATTCTTCATTGTAAGGAGAGCCTTCATCTTTGACAAATAATACTTCCTCGCTCCCAAAGTTGCTGTCGGGCTGACCGGCATGAATGTACGTATCCTTCACAGCAGTCAGCGTGTGCGTCTTGTCATCGATCGTAACTTCCAGCATTGGCGGATGCTCATTATGCTCACGACTGTGGAACATTGCCTGAGGACCTTTGTGCCGCGCCATCAAAATAAAGGAGATATTTTCTCCTGCCGCACCTTTTAATTCTCTGGTCACATCAGCTTGAACGAGCTCGTATTTATTGCCGACGGTAACAGTTGTCGCATAGCTTTCACCAGAGAGCGTCAGTATCCAGTCCAGCAGCAAGTCGGCGACCTCGGTTCTGCGCCCCGTTTCATAATTTTCTAGTGTCTTAAATCCTTTTCTTTCCTGATAATAATTGAGCAATTCTTCTTCGGCTGTCTTGTAATCTCCTTTTTTAACGGCTTCTTCTACTGGAGTAAGCTCTGCACTGAACTGATAGTTTATCTTACCTTCCGTTTTCCAAGCATTCGTGTCGGAATCCCACTTACCAAAAAAACGTTTCATTGGACATGGCACTAGGATTCTCAATCGTTCGCTCTACCTGCGAAAATGAAACATCATCAAAGTACGCTTCTGTCAAACTAACCCCTCCTGATCCAAAGTGGATTTGCATATAAGCGGCGTCGCGTGGTGCTTCGGCGAATAGATTCATACCGAGCCATTTATTCTTTTCAACATCTCGGTACAATACATTGCGGTTGGAGCCAACCGAGTCTCCGTCAGCATCGTGGAAGGATACCTCAAAGACAACAGCATGAGTTTGTGATACAACGAACATATGAGCTTCAAAATGGTAAAAGGAGCTTGACTCAACATTGATCTTGTTACTGCTTGCCCAAACTGATTCGCTCGTACTCGTATCATGCAGCTTTAATGAATAATGACCGCTCTTTGACTGCTCATTTGAAATAGAAATACCTTGATCTCCGCTCCAGCCCTTAATTGAGCCGTCTGCCTGTAAAGGTTCCTCAAAGCCCGGATTGATAAAGTCGTCATAAACTGGTTCATCTTCTGCCTTTTCCAGCACTTTTTTTAACGGTAGAGCCTGATGGCTCCCACCCCGCCTTGCTTTCTGACGCCGCCGGCCCTTAATGCCCAGGCTTCGGCAGTCGGATTTCCCAAGACCGATGAATGGATAGATTGAGGAGCTACTAGCAGCAAAAACATTGTGAAGACAAGCATACAGGGGCCAAATCTTTTTTTTGTTGATCGGTGACTCATTTATTTCACGCCTTTCTAAACAAAAATGTACAAGCTAAACAAACAGAAAAAAAAGCTCGTAAATGTAACATGATAGTCGAGTCAGTTGATAAGGATTCAAGAAGTAGAGCGAGGGGCACTTTCCACTACTTGCCCCGTTTGTTAGGCATTGAACGATTGGAAACCCTTTCAAAAAGGGTTTTTAGCAAGGCATTATGAACGGGAATGATAATCGCATGTAGTATAAGGGAAAGCGGCAGCTAAATATCAGCAAAATGATTTTTTGGAGCGCTCCCAATTTAAATGGAAAACATTCCCTAACTATATTTATTTTCATAATAGTATAACAACATTGTATAGTCAACTGAAATCTCGCTTTATTAAATAAAATTTTAAGCTGCAGGTCGCATTGAGGCTGTCAGCATTTACAGCTTCGAGGAAGCGTGATACGATTAAAGTATTTCGTTGGTGGAGCGCTCCATAATTAGTGGAGTTGAAACAAAATGCCCTCATAGCTTAATAGGGAGGAGGTTGTGTGAATGAAATTCGATTTCCATACTCATCATGAAAGGTGCGGACATGCAAAAGGCAAGGTTAGGGATTATATTGAAGCAGCGATTGAGCGCAATTTGAGCTTGATCGGAATATCGGATCACTCACCTTGGTTTTATAAAAAGGAGCCGTATGACCCGAAATATGTCATGCCAATCCATGAATTTTCAGGCTATATTGAAGAGGTACTAGCTTTGAAAAAAAAGAGTATGAAGGCAAAATAGAAGTATTGCTAGGATTGGAATCTGATTTTGTCCCAGAACACATTGCTATGTATCGGGAAATTTACCGAAAATATCCGTTTGATTACTTGATCGGCTCCGTTCACGCCTCCAATGGACGGTCTATTTTTAATCGTGATCGTCCAAAAGGCATGAGTGAGTACCGGCTAATCTTGGAAAAAGAAATGTACTACAATCTCATTCAACAATCTGCCTTAAGCGGGATGTTCCAAATATTAGGGCATATTGATGGGATGAAAAGGCACATTCCAGGCTTTAACGATCTGAAAACGGATGCTGTTGATCGCTGTTTAAAGACGATAGGGGAATGCGATGTAGCTATCGAAGTGAATACTTCCACATCGGGAGTACTCGGCTGGCAACCAAGTGAGGACATTTTGGAACGGGCGTTATTCTACAAAGTCATGGTAACCTTTGGGTCTGATGCCCATCGTCCTGAGCGAGTGGGTGACCAATGGGAGGGCGTCCGTCAAAAGCTCATCGAGATCGGCTACACAAAATGGGCTATTTTTCGTCGCAAACAAAGGGAAATGGTTCGTTTATGAGAGCTGCGGGGAAGGACTTTAAATATCGAATGAAATTTAGGTATAATGGTAAGCAACTATATGCTGTAGCGAATATAGCGAACGCTTAGTTACTAAAAAAAGTAAATTAGGTGGTGATGGAGCATAGCACACACACTCGAATCAATTGCCAAGCTTGCAGGTGTTTCGCGGGGAACCGTTTCACGCGTGGTCAATCAGCATGCTGGTGTCAAAGAAGAAGTTCGAAAAAAAAGTAGAAAGGATCATTAAAGAAACCGGCTATCATCCGAACCCTCAGGCTAGGGTGCTTGCAGGTGGAACGACTGAAAATATCGGTGTTGTTGTGTTTGGTAATAATCCATATTACCTTTTCCACCATATTTTTTATGAAGTATTGCAAGGGATCCAAAGCTTCTCGACGCTGAACTCGTATGATCTGCTGTTGTTTTCCAATAAGAGCGAAGCGGATCAAGATTATTGGAAACGGATCGCAGACAAACGGAAAATAGACGGCTTGATCATTATGGGTGAGTACATTCGCAAGGAGTATTTAGAATACTACCGCAGCAAGCTTTGCCGTTTGTACTAGTAGGGAAACGCAACATTGAAAATCTTTCTTTATTTTGCGTTACATCAGATTACCGTCATGGAGCAAGGTCAGCTACCGAGCATTTGGTCAAACAAGGGCGAAAAAGGATACTGTTTATTCGCGGGATCCCTAATTCTTACCATGAGGAAGAGAAGCTGAGGGGGTATAAAGAAATACTTGAAGAAGAAAATATCCCGTTTCGGCACGACTTTGTGATTGACGGCAATGCAGAGCAGGAGCAAGCGTATGACAAGGTGAAGGATTTGCTAGTAAACGGAGTGGAATTTGATGCTGTTTTTGCCGGAAATGATTTAATGGCATTCGGAACGATAAATGCGGTTAAGGAACAAGGGCTGCGAGTGCCAGAGGATATTTCGGTCGTTGGATATGATGACATTCAGTCAGCTGCCACATTCCAGCCGGCCTTAAGCACAGTGAGACAAAACAAGCTTGAGCTTGGAAAGCAAGCGAGTCAATTATTATTGACACTGTTAGACGAAAAAGTACAGCAGGAAGCAAAAACGATTGTTGTCGATAATGAATTAATCGTTCGGGAAAGCTCCTAACCTGTCCTATCTGCTCGCAGCTTTGAAGCCTCCTTAGAAACAAAAATCGACTCGAACAATGGTGTTCAAGTCGATTTTTATGCCTGTGGCTATTTGCCAAATACCGAATGGTTGGAAGGTGGCGCTTCGACGCCACCTTTCTCAGATTTTGTGCTAATACTACCCATCCAAGCTCGGCATAAACCTTTTTGTTCAATAATTTTTGAATTTACCTTTTTCTTGGATAGTTTCATAATATTCATACGCTAAAATAATAAACCCTATTAAAAAAAATAGTACTCCTATAACGAATGGAAATCCTAGAAATAAAGAATCAGCAACTTCATCCCCATATTGCTGTGCTCCAAAAATAGCGAACCACAATTTTGAATTGCCAGATCACGTATTAATATTAGTGGCATATACAGCACCAGCTATAATAATACTTAGTGTAATTAATAATCCACTTAACGTCATAATTCCACCAATACATATTCTTTTCAATAGAATCCCCCTAATATGTTCATTGCTTCAATACCTACTTATAGCATTAAATTCTTTTATCCGAATCGGTTTTCCTTCTTTGTTAAAACTGATCCGTTATTAGTATAAGAAAGAATGTTACCTAATTGACAGCTCTTGCTATTACAACTGTTTGGTTTAAGTACAATCATACACAATCTTATCTGATTATTTATAAATTAGTTTACTCAAGGTAATCTAAATTTCTGTTTACGCTGAATATCTCATATCGAATACACATTTTTTTTAATGATGAAATAGTCGGATTCCTGTGAAAGCCATTACAATCCCATATTCATTAGCCGCATCAATTACTTCCATATCACGTATTGACCCACCTGTTTGAACAATATACTTGACCCCACTTTGTGCAACGCGATCAATGTTATCTCGAAATGGTAAAAATGCATCTGAGGAAAATGATATTTCTTTAAGTTCATTTAAAAATTCTCTTTTTTTCAATATAGGTGAGCTTATGCGGTATTTCATCAAAACACGCTTCCCAAGCTTTTCTTTCTGGTATTGTAAGATCGTCAGAAAGCCACTTATCTATTGCATTATTTTGCGCAGTATGTGAAAATCCTTTACGAAAATTCATAGTAAGGGCAATAGGGTGTTGTCTTAAATACCAGTTTTCCGCTTTTGTTGCGGCTAGTCTCGTACAATGAATACGAGATTGTTGACCTGCCCCCACACCAATCGTCTGTCCGTTTTTCACAAAACACACAGAATTGGATTGAGTATATTTGAGCGTTATTATAGAGATTAATAAATCTCTCTTTACTGAATTAGGAAAGAATTTATTTTCAGTCACTATGTTCTTTAATATTTTTTTTCCGATATTTTTACTTTGTTTCTTTCCTGTACAAGGTTGACCCCGAATAAAGTTCTATACTCCATCAATTCAGGTTCATAGTCTGGATTCATTTCAATAATAAGGTATTTCCCTTTTTTTCTTGGTTTTTAACATTTGTAAAGCATCATCATCAAAAGCTGGTGCCACAATCATATCGGAGACTTCTCTTTTTAAAAGTTTAGCAACAGAAAGATCAACTTTATCACTTAATGCCGCACAATCACCAAAAGAAGACATTCTATCTGTACCCCTTGCTCTAGCATAAGCAACAGCAAGGGGAGATAATTCCAAATCATCTACAAAATAGGCCTTTGATAGTTCATAGCTTAATGGGGTATATACAGCAGTCCCTGAAGGACTAACGTGTTTAAAAGAAGCTGCCGCAGGTTCTCCTATTGCTTGTTTAAGCTCCCTGACAAGCTGATAAGAATTTAAAGCATCTAGTAAGTTGATATAGCTTGGCTCCCCATTCAGAATTTTAAAAGGTAATTTTTTAGAAGACTTAACCCTTGCATTACCTTGATTGGGATTAATACCATATCGCATTATTATTTCTTTCATCTACACCATCACCATTTCATATAAATAAAAAAGTGTTTGATTATTTCAAACACTTTGCCCAGGCGAACGGCTTATATTGTCAATGTGTTCCCTCGTGGTAATCCACGTTTAATCGCCAGTACACATCGCACTCATTTTATATGTAGATTTTACCAAATGAATTATTTTCCATCAAGTTAAATATTTTGACTTGTCATATCAAAAAAAACAAGGTATTCATCATAGGTAAGTTTTTGGCATTAGCACTGAAGGACAATACCTCCCTAGGTGTAGCCATACAGTACAATCTTTGTTATCATATCTTCGGAAGATAGGTGGGATGTCGTCTCCTTCATAGGATTGGATAAACACTTCATCATTCAAGGTGTTCACCAATCGTTCGCCGCATGCGCGACATGATAGTATGGAATTTAGTCTGAATAATCCATAAGTAGAACTAGTTGATTTATGTTATACACTTGGAAAGTAACCTTTGGGCTATGTAAAAAACGCCTCGTTTCGTTAATGTTTTTTTGATGATTACCAATTTAAACAATTTAGCGTTTTTTTTGTGCATTTTATGGAAAACAAAGGGCTGCTCGCACGGTCATTTTATGACCTTAGGGGATAGTTCTGTTATTATTAAGTACCTATTCCGAAATTAGCGCATCATAAGATGTAGTCATCTTTTAGAATAAGCGAGTCTAATAACCAAAAGACAGTAGCGTTATACATTGACATTTTTAATAATTCAAATAAATCAGATGTTATGTTTGAAGAAGGATTAGATAAAAACAAGATAGAAAAAATGATTGAGCCGATGTAAGCAATAATAAAATATATAATCAGATTCTTAATAGAGAATTTTTTTTGGCTTTCTTCGCAGCACAATTTGTGTAGGTAAAGCAATAGCTAAAAATAAGATAAAATAGATGAAGGTTATTGTTATTAAACCTAAAAAACTAAAGTGAGGAAACAGAAAGATAAAATAATATAAACTCGCAAGTAGAGATGAGCCAAGTAGGCAAAAGAATATAAGACCAATAATAGTAAACACCTCCTAGCGAAGATTATAGCAGTGTAATAAGGAAAGTAAAATATTCATTAATTCAGCATTATTACGACATTTTAATCATTAACCATAAGAAGACTCCGGCTTAATTGCTAGGGTTTTCTTTTTTTAATTAGGGAGCGAGTACGGGCAAAGTGCCGACCATCGACGATAACTGGGCAGCGAATTGCGCGTAGCGAGCGCTCCATTGTTAGAAAACAGCAGGGGAAGTAATACCCATACTGCTGCGCTGCGTCTGCACGATCCCTCTTGCGGACTTGATCATGATACGTTCCTCGCGCTCAACGACGATGACGAGTATTCATTCGAGATAACCCCTTTAGTCTAAAAATACCCGATAAGATAGACAGATTTTTATTTTTTTTGTCTATCTTTGGGCCAGCTCCTTTTCTGCTATGGATAGCTTGTTCTTATTCCTCGTCAAACAGCATACTTTTTAAAAAAAAGGTACGTTCCGGCGGCTCTGTCACTTAACGCGGTTGAACTTGTTTCACAAGCCGAAGCATTGGAAAGCGAAATCGGATTTATCTTCACCTATCCCGCTGTGCTCGCTCATGGGACGGTCTAAACGAAACGTTTGGATGGGGCGGAAGTTCAACAAGCCAAGACTTCATTGATGCTGAGAACTACTAGGAGGGTAAGGCAGTTATTCTACTTACTTGACCTGTCCAATCCATTAGGTATCGGTTATTTTTGCCCGTTCTTTCGGGATGGAAAATTGCGAAAACTCGTAAAGGAGGAGACCGGATGAAGCAGCGCTTATTAATTTGTATTTTGATTGCGATTCCTTTACTCATTTACAGTATGGAATGGCTGCCGTTTGACGGCGGAGCTCTTGAACGAACATTTGCGTACAGCTGGCTGTTATTCGCTTTTTTTTGTTATAAGCGGAAACTTACTTGGGCTGTTACAGCGGAAAAATTCTTCTGTTTTGGGCGATATTAAAATTAAAAAACAGCATCGTACCCGTGATAAACAAAGAAGTTTCGGAAGATAACCTTGCTACCGCATTCTAACAGCCGTATAATGAAACTAGTACAGTTTACGAGAAGCTTTTCAGCGAATCCAGTGCTCACTTCACTGGGGATTCGACGCGATTTGTAAACCGCTAAAGTACGGCTTGAATGAATGGAAGGTGTGGTGGCTGAAGTGGCGACAAAGCACGAGCAAATATTGGAATATATTAATCAGCTTGAAATTGGGGAAAAAAAATTTCTGTTCGGCGCATTGCCAAGGAATTGCAGGTCAGTGAGGGCACCGCTTACCGAGCAATTAAAGAAGCGGAAAATCGCGGGTTTGTCAGTACGATTGAACGAGTAGGAACGATCCGGATTGAAAAAAAAGAAGAAAGAAAACATTGAGAAGCTAACCTATGCCGAGATCGTCAATATCGTCGATGGACAAGTTCTCGGTGGACGGCAAGGGCTGCATAAAACGTTGAACCGGTTTGTCATCGGTGCAATGAAAATTGAGGCGATCAGACGTTATGTCGGAGCCGGCAACCTGTTAATCGTCGGGAATCGCTATCAAGTGCATACATTGGCGCTCGAGGCGGGAGCGGCCGTCATGATTACCGGCGGTTTTGATACGAGTGAAGAAGTGATCGAACTCGCTGACAAACTGGAGCTGCCGATTATTTCTACTAGCTATGATACATTTACTGTAGCCGCGATGATCAATAGGGCGATATACGATCAATTGATTAAAAAAGAGATTGTCCTTGTTGATGATATTTTGATTCCGCTTCAGGATACGTACTATATGACAACAAACAACACTGCCGATAAGTGGCGTGAGCTAAATGCAAAAACGAGCCACAGTCGCTATCCTGTCGTTGATGAACAAATGCGCGTGCAAGGGATGGTGACAGCCAAGGACGTACTCGGGACTACGACGCATACGCCCATTGAGAAGGTCATGACACGTAACCCAATCACGGTAAATGAACGAACCTCTGTCGCTTCCGCCGCCCACTTGATGGTATGGGAAGGAATTGAACTCC
Source organism: Bacillus sp. JCM 19058 (assembly GCA_001310555.1). The sequence goes on along the minus strand of BAXO01000073.1, from coordinate 11,500 downwards.
TACCTGTTATCGATGGTCAAAGGCGTTTGATCGGCGTCATTAGCCGTCAGGACGTCTTAAAGGCGTTGCAGATGATCCAGCGCCAGCCCCATGTCGGTGAGACGATCGATGATATTGTTGCTAGCCGAATGGAAGAAGTGAGAAACGGAGAGCCTGATTCCTTCCGCTGCGAGGTGACACCGCAAATGACAAATCAACTAGGAACCATTTCTAACGGTGTTGTCACAACACTTGTCACAGAAGCGGGAAGTCGCGTATTGAGAAAATACAAAAAAAGGCGATCTAGTTGTGGAAAATATCACGTTATACTTTATCCGTCCTGTTCAAATTGAAAGCATTTTGATGATTCGACCTCGGATTCTGGAAATTGGCAGGAAGAATGGAAAGATCGATGTCGAAATGTTTTATGAAGGGGAGCTAGTGGCCAAAGCGTTAATGATGGCGCAATTAATCGAATAGAAATGGAGACTGCCTTCAATCATTAGCTAAAGGAGCACGGCTTCCTTCGTAAGGAGCAGCGGGGAGGTGTATCCTACTACCACCGCTGCAGCCGGTGTCGGTAGGTTCGAACGCCAATCTTTCCTATTTTTATACTTAAACGCGGGGGCTAAAGCGAAGCTATTTACTCTGCTCGAGCTGAGGAAGATAGTGCCGATAAGCTTTGTAACCGTGTACGGTATTGACGACGCCGAGCAAGGCAAAAATGATGCCGACGATGATATCGACGATGCTTCGGGGAACGAATAGCAAATTTGCCGCAAAGGCAAGCAAAAAAAACGCCGATAGACAAGCTCGCTTTCGTTTGGTAAATGCGCTTCATCAATGACTCGGGCATGCGCCACGAACGGACTTTATTGTAAAGAAAAAAAGACAGCGGAAAAGATGATAATTATAATGAATAGTTTATCCATATATGAACCTCCTACAATTACTAACTCATTTTATTGTAGCTTGTCTGAACTGGAATTGCCAGTGAACGAAGATTGAACGACAAAGGAGATATGAAATGATACAGAAAATCTTAGCAACAATAGCTGCGTTCGACACGATCATCATTCATCGACACGTTCGCCCCGATCCTGATGCACTTGGCTCTCAACTCGGTTTACTGAAGTTGATTAAAGAGAGATTTCCTAAAAAAAAAGGTTTATGCTGTCGGTGATGAGGAGCCTTCATTGGCTTTTCTCGGACGGATGGACGAAGTAGATGACCATCAATACGAGCAAGCGCTAGTTATTGTATGTGATACGGCCAATGCGGAGCGAATTAGTGATAAGCGTTACAGTAAGGGAAAGCTTACGATTAAAATCGATCACCACCCAAATAAAGAACCGTATGGTGATTTAATGTGGTTGATACCGCCGTGAGCTCGACTAGCGAACTGATCATTGCCTTGTCGGAAGCAGGAGCTAAGGACGGCTATACTCTTTCGCCGGAGTCTGCCTTTTTGCTGTACGCCGGACTAATCGGAGATACCGATCGCTTCAAATTTAGTAACACGTCACCGCTCACCTTGCAAAGAGCAGCCGTTTTGCTCGAACAAGGTATTGCTCCGCATGACCTTTACACGAATCTGTATAAACGCGACTTGGCATTGGTCCGCATAGAGGGTTACGTGCTTCAGCATTTCAAACTGGTTAGCCGAGGTGTCGGAGTTATGCGGCTGACAAAGGAAATTCTGGCTCAATTTTCGATTAGCTCGAATGACTCCGCAAGGCTGATCAATTGCTTTTCCGATGTTGAAGGAATGATCGCATGGGTGTTTTTGATCGAGGAGGACGAACGTATCAGAGTTCGGCTGCGCTCAAAGGGTCCAGTAATAAATACTATTGCCGAGGAGCACAATGGGGGCGGCCATCCGCTTGCTGCCGGAGCAACGGCGTGTTCTTGGGAGGAAGCTGAGCAAATCGTAGAAAAACTAACAGAGGCGGTTGCAGCGTTTTCACAGAAATCAACAAAGTAAATGTGGAGCTTTGATTAAAGAGGACTTGTTATATTCAAGACGAACCGAAAGAGCCTTACAACTGAGTAACGGGGGAATACTAATGAGTTTTGGAAATGAGTATCTAAACGTTATCCGAGAAAGATTTAAAAGTGTTAAAGACCTTGGAGATAAGACGATCAATCAACTATCGGAAGAGGACATTCATTGGACTTATAATAACGAGTCAAATAGTGTTGCAATAATAGTAAAGCACTTAAGTGGAAATATGATTTCAAGGTGGACCGACTTTTTAACTTCGGATGGAGAAAAACCTTATAGGAACCGTGATCAAGAGTTTGAGAATACAGGGTCATCAAAGCATGAATTGATGGCAGATTTGGAAAAAGGTTGGAATATTCTTTTTGACACATTAAGTGATTTAGAAGAACAGGATTTATTAAAGATGATATACATTCGTAATGAAAGACATACGGTAGTTGATGCGATAGAAAGGCAGATGGCTCATTACGCTTATCATGTAGGACAAATTGTATATATTGGAAAGCAATTAAAAGATCAGGATTGGAAAAGCCTTAGTATTCCAAAAGGAAAATCGGAAGAATACTTAGAATATATGCAGAAAAAGCATAAGGAAAAATAAGCTTATTACAGGTGCGATCGTATTTTAAGGGTTGACTAGAAATCATCTGGTTGACCCATTTTTATAAGATATTTTAAGAGTAGCCAGAGGAGAACGAACGGGCGCGTAGGATTCGAAAAATGTTCCCCCTCTACTTGTAGAAACATGATGGACACTAGTTAGGACATATTCGCGTAGGTGCGAGCTCGAATGGCAAGCGAAGCCGTAAAACTACGAAAAAGGAATGAAAGAAGATGGGAATCGGGCAATGTTTCAGTTTCCGTTTAGGCTTTACCCTCCTGACGGGACAATTTCGAGATCGAGCTGCAGTGTCGTATACAAAGAAACCATCACGATCTTTAACCCGTAGTCATTGTCTCCGACCTTGAACGTTTTGTTTTCGATCGTTCGTCTCATTAAATCGCTCGTTTTAAAGACGGTTTCGATATCTTTTCGTTCAAGGAACTTGAGCTCATCAAGAGCTTGCTGTTCAAGCTCGTACAGCGTTAATTGATTGAGGCGGAGCTGGCGATCGTTCGTGAAATTAATTTGAATCTCCTGGATCGTCAGCTTTTTCTGATTTTCTTCATTTTGAAGCTTTTGATCTCGACGAAGCTCTTCGATATCGTATTCCTGATCACGAATGATCTTCCTGCTTTGTCAGCTTCAGTATAAGCGACTCATAGGCCTGACCGTTTTGGTGCAGAAAGAACCCCCAGCCAATCAGGACGCCGATAATCACCCCGGCAAAAAATCGCAGCCAGCCGGGACGCTGCTCGAATCTCGGAACTCTCATCAGTTATTACTCCCTGCGATCCATTGTATGATTACGCTGCCGGAATGAGCTCCGCAAAGAGCGCAAAATAACATGAAAAGCGTTTTGAACAGGTCATCATGGGTCCCTTGAAAGAGCCCGCGTTCTACGCTTGTAATCGCATCAAAGGATCCGCCGATTGCGGCAACGATTGCCCAAATTTCAAGCTTCCTGCGAGATCGTACATGTATGAAAGAGGGGCTTTTCCAGTTAAAAAAAGCTCCGATTCCTCCAACAAGTGAACCACCTATTATAACTCCAAAGGCGACAAAATAATTCACGACTAAATCCGCAAGCAGTTCTCGATTCATAACGATTGTCTCCCTTACTTTTTAGTCAGCCGATACTTTAGAAGGGTGCTATTACTATGTATAGGTGGACAAGGTGAAAATATGCTTATTTAGGAAAGTTCAATTTATGAAAATATTTGAGGGCAAGAGGGGAAAGGTTCGAACTTCAAAAAAACGGATGATGGGTATTCTCTTTTCGAAAGATAAAATTCAAATCACCGCCCGTCTAACGCGGGCTGCCAGCAACGAGCAAACTTTTATTGTCTCTGTCCGATCAGTCAATATCAGCTCCTTGCGTCCCCGGGTTTTCTTTATCACCGCCGGCGCCGTCCAGATGGTCCGTTGCTAAGCAGGCGCTCTGCGCTTTTGTTCTTTGGGCAAGCATACTATAATAGAAAAAAAAGGCGGCGCGGGAAAGAGGTGAAAGGAATGGAGCTTTACATACGCAAGTATACAGTGAATTCAGCCTGCTTTCCTCTACCAACCGGATCGAGGCTCTTGTTAAACGAGCGAAAGAAATCGGCTTTTCAGCTCTAGCATTAACAGACAGAGATGTGATGTATGGGGCGATTCCTTTTTATCAAGCGTGCTGCAAATATGAGGTGAAGCCGCTAATAGGTCTGGAATTGTTAGTGGAAGGTGAACATGAGGCTGATTCCGGTCTCATACGATTACTCGCCAAAAATAATCAAGGCTACAAAAATTTGCTGAAGCTTGCCACAAAGATCAAAATGAACGATGAGGCACCAGCATTGAAAAAGGAAGAGGTTTGGCCGTTTGTCAAGAACTGTTTGCTGATTTTCCCCTACCGGCTTAGTCCGCTTGCGCGTGTTATTGAAGCGGGGACGGAGCCCGAGGCTGAGCAAGCGCTCCGGCAATGGCTTAACAGGGCGGAGCGGACAGACTGCTACATGGAGCTGCAGGGTGATCCCGATTATCAAGCCAAACCCATGAAAAAAATCCGTGCTTTTGCCAAAAGGTATGAATTGCAAACGATCGTCTCGAATCCGGTTCGTTTTCTCCACCGCTCTGACTATGAATCGTATTTAGTCGTACAGGCGATCCAAAAGGGCGAGACGTTGCAAATGGTGAAGGAGGCTTTTCATGAGCAGGAATCGTATTTGCAAGCGCCTGCTGAGCTTACGGAGAAATTTTCACGGTATCAGTCAGAGTTAGAGGCGACGGCAGCGATAGCGGATCGTTGCAGGATCGAGCTTGAGCTAGGCAAGCCGCACATTCCCGCTTTCCCTCTTCCGCCAGAACAATCTCCGGGCGAGAAGCTACGCGAATTATGTCTGGCTGGCATTAACGAACGCTATCAGGAGCCAGGCGAGGCACTGCTCGCGCGTCTTGACTATGAGCTCGATGTGATTAAAACGATGGGCTTTTCGGATTACTTTTTGATTGTGTGGGACTTCGTTTCCTTTGCCCGAAAGCAGGCGATCTTAATCGGACCGGGTAGGGGATCGGCCGCAGGATCATTGGTTGCTTATTTGTTAGGGATTACAAATGTTGATCCGCTGAAATACGATTTGCTGTTTGAGCGTTTTTTTGAATCCGGAACGCGTCTCTTTGCCAGATATTGACCTAGATTTCCCCGATCACCGGCGCGAAGAAGTGATCGAATATGTTCAAAGGAAATACGGTCGAGGTCACGTCGCCCAAATTCTGACGTTCGGAACGCTGGCAGCCAAGGCGGCTGTACGCGATGTCGGTAAAGTGCTCGCTTTTCATAGCTATACGATTGAGCAAGTCGCCCGGGAGATTCCGTCAGCTCCAGGTACGACGTTAGCAAAAGCGATTCGGCAAAGCCAAAGGCTGAAGGAGCTTATTGCGGAGTCGGATGAGGTCAGGAGGCTGTTAAAGCTAGCACAGGCGATCGAGGGGCTGCCGCGGCATGCGTCTACGCACGCCGCCGGAGTCGTTATCCATCAGGAGAAATTGACGGAAATCGTCGCTCTGCAAAGCGGTCACGCAAATATCCCATTGACTCAGGCGACAATGGATGTTGTTGAATTGGTAGGCGGGGTAAAGTTTGATTTTTTGGGCTTGCGCAATCTGACGCTACTTGAAAGGATGCTCGATTTTATTGAGGAGCATGAAGGGGAAAGGCTCGAGCTCTCAGAATTACCGTTAGATGACAGAGAAACCTTTGCTTTATTGAGTAAGGGCGACACAACCGGAGTCTTTCAGCTCGAATCGTCAGGAATGAGAAAGGTGCTTAAGCAGCTTCGGCCAAGCGAATTTGAGGATATCGTTGCAGTAAATGCCCTGTATCGTCCTGGTCCGATGGATTATATTTCTGATTATATAAAAGGGAAGCAAGAGCCTGAGTCCGTTCAATATTTGCACCAGGATTTGAAGCCTTTTTTTAACGAAAACGTACGGTGTGATTGTCTATCAGGAGCAAATTATACAAATTGTCGCTAAGCTGGCAGGCTTTACGATGGCCGAAGCCGATTTGCTCAGGGTAGCAATCAGTAAAAAAAATAAGCAGGGAATCAAGGAGCAGCAGGCGAAATTTATAAAAGGAGCTATCGAGTTAGGCTATGATGAGGAAGTAGCAGACCGTGTTTTTTTTCTCTAATCGAGCGCTTTGCTAATTACGGCTTTAACCGTAGTCATGCTGTTGCGTATAGTATGATTAGTTATCAGCTCGCCTACGTTAAGGCCCATCATCCCGCCATATTTTTTTTACGGCACTGCTCTCTAGTGTTTGGCAGCAACCGGATAAACTCGCGGCTTATTTACAGGAAGCTAAACAGTTCGGACTGACAATCCTGCCGCCGTCTTTGCAAGAAAGCGAAGCCGCTTTTTCCCTGCAGGCAGGGGCGATCCGCTTTGGCCTCCTACCCATTGCCCATGTTGGTGCCAAAACGATTGACCATTTATACGAGCTTCAACAGAAGCAGCCGTTTGAAAACCTATTTGATTTCTGTGTCCGGACCGATCCGCGCATATGCAGTAAACGAGCGACAGAGAATCTAATTAAAGCCGGAGCTCTAGATTTTTTCGGACACGATCGGGCGGTGCTCCTAAGAACGCTAGATCATGCACTCGGCTTTGCCGAGAAAGTAAGAGCCTTTCAGGAGGAAAGTGCGGGCATGTTTACCATTAAGCCAGAGGTACCGGATCACGAACAGGCAGAACCGTTGACCGCTCTCGAACGGCTTGATTATGAACAGGAAGTATTAGGTTTCTATTTGTCTGGTCATCCAATCGAGCCATATAGTCAACAGCTTAAAAGCTATTCACGCTTGCCGCTTGAGCTTGCTCTCGAGCAAAGAAGACGGGTCAGGATTGCTGGACTGCTCGTATCGACAAAACAAATTAAAACTAAAAAAAGGTGAGCCGATGGCTTTTCTTAAATTAAATGATGAAAGTGCAAGCTGCGAGGCGGTCGTTTTCCTGCGGTGTGGAAAAAGGTCTATACTAGCCTCAAGGAGGGAGAGCTGCTATTTGCTGAAGGTCGCTTCGACCACTCCCGTCAGCGTGTACAGTTTATTGTTGAAAAGCTCGTGCCTGTTCGGACATTGAAAAGCAACAAGCAAATATTGTACTTGCGTCTTACGGGTGAAAACAAAGAAGAGGCGTCGCTATTGGCAAAAATAAAAGGCACCCTTGAGAAATTTCCGGGGGAGACGCCTGTAATTTTGTATTTTGAGGAAAATAAGAAGACGATGGCGCTTGGAAGCGAATGCTATGCAGAATCGTCCGATGAATGCTTGCTTGAGCTTGAGCAGCTTCTCGGAAAAGCGCATGTCGTGTTAAAATAGCTGGTAAGAAGTTGGAAAGCCCCTTGGCGAAACGATTCCTTTTGTTTATAATGGGAATGGTTTAATAGTCCGGCAATCATATTATGCTAAAGGGATCGAACCGTCGCTGTCAGTCGTTTAGCTGAGCGACAAAAGGACACCGCGTTTCCTTGGCTGCTTATACGAGCTTTGGAAGAGGAGAGCGGGCATTTTAAAGCGAATTGTACTGAGAAGCGTAACGCTTTCTCTAAATATCGGGGATCGTTCCGGCTAAGAAGGCTGAGAGCTGATTCGCCCAAAAAGGAGAGTGCCCACTATGTCAACGTTAAGAGAAGAATCTTTGCACATTCATCGCCACAATCGAGGAAAACTAGAGTCAAAATCGAAGGTACCAGTAAGGAATTCCAAGGATTTGAGCCTTGCTTATTCCCCAGGGGTGGCCGAACCTTGTAAAGAAATATTTGAGGATGTCGAAACGGTCTATGAATATACGATGAAGGGCAATATGGTTGCTGTCGTCAGTAACGGAACGGCTGTGTTAGGTCTTGGCAATATTGGACCAGAAGCTTCCTTGCCAGTCATGGAAGGGAAAGCGGTGCTGTTTAAATCGTTTGCTGGAGTCGATGCTTTTCCGATTTGCCTACGCTCAAATGACATCGATACGATTGTCGAAACGGTGAAGCTGCTTGAACCGACCTTTGGTGGAGTGAATTTGGAAGATATTGCAGCGCCAAGCTGTTTTATGATTGAAGAACGGTTAAAGAAGGAAACGAATATTCCTGTCTTTCACGATGATCAGCACGGGACGGCGATCGTCACATTAGCTGGTCTGATTAACGCGCTGAAAATAACCGGGAAAAAAAATGTCTGAAATTAAGGTCGTTGCGAATGGAGCGGGCTCTGCTGGCATTGCAATTATTAAGCTGATGCAACGAATGGGGATCCGTGACATTGTGCTTTGTGATTCAAAGGGAGCCATATTTGAAGGCCGAAGCTATGGAATGAATGATATTAAGGCAAAAGTCGCAAAAATGACGAATCGCGATCGGCTGGAAGGGAATTTAGCCGAGGTGATCAAAGGAACCGATGTCTTTATCGGTGTCTCGGTGGAAAATGCGGTTGATCAGGAGATGGTCAAAAGCATGAATCCTGATCCGATTATTTTTGCAATGGCGAACCCAGTTCCGGAAATTATGCCAAAGGATGCTAAAGAGGCGGGCGCAAAGGTTATCGGTACGGGTCGCTCCGATTTCCCAAATCAAGTTAATAACGTCCTCGCTTTTCCGGGTATTTTTCGAGGAGCGCTTGATGTTAGAGCCACTCATATTAATGAGGAAATGAAAGTAGCAGCGGTTTATGCGATCGCAAATTTGATCGAAGAGAAGGACCTGTCGGTCGATTACGTCATTCCTGCCCCGTTCGACCGAGAGTAGCTCCTGCAGTCGCAGCAGCGGTAGCTAAGACAGCAATGGAGACAGGTGTCGCCAGAAAAAGGGTGGATCCAGAAGCGGTTGCAGAGAAAACTCGTCAACTAGCGATTATTGATTAACAAGCGGTAGACTGCGCGAAGCCAGCTACCATCAATTATTCTGAAGTGGAGCCAAAGAGCCCAAATCAGAACATTTGTAAACGAGTGAGGTGCGAATATTGCTTAAGGACTTTTTCACAAAGAAAAAAAGTATGCTACAATCCCTTCCGAACGAGCGAAGCAGGAAGTGCCTGAAGGCTTAATGACAAAATGTCCATCTTGCCGAACGATTATGTATACGAAGGAATTAAAGAAAAATTTACTCGTCTGCGCTTCCTGCGGATATCATCATCGTATGAGTGCATACGAACGAATTGAGAGCTTGCTTGACCAAGGTAGCTTTGTAGAATTTGATGCGGATTTGATCAGTGAAAATCCGCTTGCTTTTCCAGGCTATGAGGAGAAGCTTGTAGCCGATCGCCGCAAAACGAATTTAAACGAAGCGATCGTCACAGGCGAAGGAACGATCGATAAGTTACCTTTAATTATCGGGGTAATGGATGCGAGGTTCCGAATGGCCAGCATGGGCTCTGTCGTCGGGGAAAAAATTGCTCGCGCGATTGAAGCGGCGATAGAAAAAAAACGTTCCATTCGTGTTATTTTCGGCTTCGGGAGGAGCAAGAATGCAAGAGGGCATCTTAAGTCTGATGCAGATGGCGAAGACGAGCGCTGCCTTGGAGAAGCTAAACCGCTCGGGCGGTCTCTTTATTTCGGTTATGACTCACCCGACGACCGGAGGAGTATCGGCAAGCTTCGCTTCGTTAGGAGATTATAACTTCGCGGAGCCAAAAGCTTTAATTGGTTTTGCGGGTAGGAGAATCATTGAACAAACGATTCGTCAGGAGCTGCCTGAGGATTTTCAGACGGCTGAATTCCTTTTGAAGCATGGGCAGCTTGACCGAGTGATAGCTCGTTCAGAAATGAAAGACGTGTTAACAAAAGTTCTGGATATGCATCGGAAAGAATAAGGAGGGTACGAGGTGGCAACCGATTTAAATTTTGAAAAGCCAATCGTTGAGTTAAAAAACAAAATTTCTGAGCTTCGTACGTTCACAGAGGAAAGGGAAATTGATTTATCGGATGAAATTGCTAAGCTTGAAAAAAAAGGCTAAAACAGCTTGAACAGGAAATTTACGGGAATTTGCAAGCGTGGGAACGCGTCCAGATTGCCCGTCACAGCGAACGGCCGACGACCTTAGATTACATTGAATATTTATTTACTGATTTTCTAGAAATGCACGGCGATCGCTTTATGGAGACGATGAGGCGATCGTTGCTGGAATTGCTAAGTATAAAGGGCGACCGGTTACTGTTATTGGCCATCAACGAGGCAAGGACACGAAGGAAAACATACGCCGCAACTTTGGGATGCCACATCCGGAAGGATACAGAAAAGCGTTGCGCTTAATGAAGCAAGCGAATAAATTCAAGCGCCCGATTTTATGCTTTATCGATACGAAAGGTGCATACCCAGGTAAAGCAGCGGAAGAACGCGGGCAAAGCGAAGCGATTGCAAGAAACTTACTGGAAATGTCGGGGCTGACGGTTCCGATTATTTGCATTGTCATTGGTGAAGGCGGGAGCGGCGGAGCATTAGCTTGGAGTTGGCAATCATATCCACATGCTCGAAAACTCAATCTATTCGGTGATTTCGCCGGAAGGTGCGGCAACAATTTTATGGAAGGATGCAGCACAAGCTAAAAAAAGCGGCCGAATCGATGAAAATCACAGCACCTGATTTGCAAGAACTCGGTATTATTGATCAAATTATAAGAGAATGCAAAGGTGGGGCGCATCATAACATCGAGGAATTGTCTGCCGCAATTGACGCCGCAATTGAGCAATCATTAAATGAGCTTGATCAGTTATCTGAAGAAGAGCTAGTCAATCAGCGATACCAAAAATATAAAAATATCGGAAAATATACGTCTGTAAGCGATATCAGCCCGATAGAATAAGAAAAAGTGCTTTCTATCAATGGAAAGCACTTTTCTATCTTTCATTTGAACAGTATTGAAATCGATTCATTTAAGTGGTATTTTCATTAATATAGGTTGTAAAAAAAGTTTGCGTCAACTCATTTGAATGGGTCATCGCTCATAGTCCTCTACTACTGTTTTCGGGAACGTATCGATTCACAATGATGAAGTTATTGAGCAGAAAATAAAAAGGGCTGTCTCCTTGGATTCAGAAGCACTGTTCATTTTTATTCGTACATAATATTTTTAACGATTGAATTTTGTAAAAGTCCTAGAGTGCGCTCAATTCAGAAACCCATTCAATGAAACGGTGTCTTTTTTTCAGTTTTAATAGGTTTTTGCATCCTATGCACTAGTTGAAACGACCTGTGAAACACTTATAGAGTGAAGGCTCGCCTGAAAAAGGAGACTGTGCAATCGGGGAAGGTCTGGAAACATAGGAATTAGACAACGTGTCAGCTCGTAGCTGACGATTAGTGAGGATGTCAAAGCGACCGTCGAGCAGTTATGTTTACTGCGACTCAATTAAAGGAGGTAGGAATAATGAAACGAATTGGTGTATTAACGAGC
>BAXO01000072.1 GCA_001310555.1 Bacillus sp. JCM 19058 | reverse complement strand
CAACCCGTCTGGCGGACGGGTTGTTTTTATGATTTTTATGAATTACTGTTACCTTCTGCTAGCTTCGCAATGTAGTTATCGGTTGATTGAATCTTAATATCTTTATAATAGTAGTTGACAATTTCTTTATACGTTTTACCCTCTTGAGCCATTCCGTTAGCACCGTACTGGCTCATCCCAACGCCGTGACCCCACCCTTTTGTTTGAATCACTACTTGGTCGCCTTGGCGCTGCCATTGAAAGTCTGAAGAATCGAGCTCTAGCTTTTCGCGTATTTCGCGGCCCGTTAATTCCTGACCATCAATCGATACTGTCGCCACTCGCCCTCCATGCGTTCTTGCCGTGATTTTGCCGATTGTCTCATTTTCAGGTAAAGCGATACCTAATTTCTCCTGAAATTCATTAACGTTCATTGTTTTTTCTGATGTGAAGCGAGGAGAGTTGACATCCCAAGGGCTTTCGACACTGCGCAAATATGGAATTGGGTTCGGCCAATAGTCCTCGGAATTTTCGGTATAGCCGTTGCTCGTTGAAAAGAAAGCAGCAGTGATCGGCTCGCCTTCAAAGGTAAGCAACTCACCTTGCGTTGAAAGCACGGCTTCCTGAATCTTTTCCCAACGCCAGTCAAAGTCTTGTCCCCACTCTTCTCTTAACTCACTTTCTCCTCGATATACTTGATGCATTACAGAATCTGTAACAACTGCTTCCTCAGGCAATTCGATCTCGGCGGGATTAAGCATTTGCTGCATAATATATGTCCTGGCAGTTAACGATTGAGCTTCAGAGCCTCGAGCTCGAATTCAGCGGGCATTTCTGAGGCTACTACACCAGCCACATACTGTTCTAGGGGAATCTCTTCCACCTTTTCGCTTTGGCTTCGAAAAACAGCGACTGCTACATCCTTCTCGGGATTATACACCTCTATATTTTCCTGATTTGACGTCGTGTTCTGTTTGACGGAGCCTACGTTTTTCGAGGGCGAAACTACCAAACCAGTACGGTTGGAATAATCAACACTACTAAAGATAGAATTGTTGCGATAATGAGTAACTTTTTCATCATTAAGCTCCTCCATCAATTGTGAGTCTGTTCTCTTCATTATATGGAGACGGGGATTCAGATAGAACTTATAATGTTTCGTTAAATAGTAGATGTTTTCTTTTTATTTAATAGAGAGTCAGTAGATCATACTTTTCATAAGGGGCAAGCATGGAAATAGCTGAATCTTTCTATTCAAGAACACGAAAAAAATTAATAGATCGATGCATAAAAAAATAGAATGAGAGGAGACACTATGTAATGTCGCTCATTTTTTTTCAAAAATTAAAAGCTTAAAACCTTTAGGCTTTAAGCTTTTATATTAGACCAAATTAGATTTGACTTGAAGCGAGGCCTTTTCAATCGATTGCATGTCGCTTTCGACAGACTCTTCAACACGCTCAATGTCAGCTCCAAGAGCTCGAAGCTTTCCGGTTAAATCGACATAACCTCGATCTATATGCTTTAACTCGGTTACTCGTGTCATACCGTCTGCCACTAGACCAGCTAATACTAAAGCAGCCCCTGCACGTAAATCGGTCGCCGCTACTTCAGCGCCTTGAAGAGAGTTCGGACCGGAGACAATAGCTGACCGACCTTCAATTTTAATATTACTGTTCATACGTCGGAACTCCTCAACATGCATGTATCGATTTTCAAAAACCGTTTCCGTGATCACACTCGTTCCGTTCGCCTGTAAAAGTAACGCCATCATTTGAGCTTGCATATCCGTTGGAAAGCCTGGATGTGGCATTGTTTTCAGATCAACTGCTTTCAGAAAATCCGGACCGATCACGCGTAACCCTGCCCCTTCTTCAATTATACGAACACCCATTTCCTGCATTTTAGCGATTAGAGGGCGCAAGTGTTCACTGACAGCTCCTTCTACAAGAACATTTCCTTTTGTAATGGCCGCAGCTACCATAAATGTTCCCGCCTCGATTCGATCAGGAATAACCGTATGCTCAGCAGCAGCTAATTCTTCCACGCCATCGATTCGAATGACACCTGTTCCTGCCCCTCTCACCTTAGCTCCCATCGCGTTCAAAAAGTTCGCCAAACAAACGATTTCTGGCTCCTCAGCTGCATTTTCAATGACTGTTGTTCCTTCTGCCATAACCGCAGCCATCATAATATTTTCGGTTGCTCCTACACTCGGAAAATCGAGATAAATCTTTGCCCCTTGAAGACGTCCCTTGACCCGTGCCTGAATAAAGCCGTTACCAATCTCGACGACGGCTCCCATCGCTTCAAAGCCTTTTAAGTGTTGGTCAATTGGCCGTGAGCCGATAGCACAACCGCCAGGTAGAGCAATCCTCGCTTCTCCCACACGCGTTAATAAAGGACCCATAACGTTAAAGGAGGCTCGCATTTTCCGTACGTATTCAAACGGTGCCTCAGTTAACAGACTCCCTTCTGCGTTGACTGTAAATTCCCCGTCCTTATAATTGACATCTACATTTAAATTCCGTAGCACTTCCTTCATTGTGTATACATCAGCAAGTGAAGGCACATCATAAATATGGCTCGTGCCGCGTTTAGCTAAAATCGCTGCAGCAATGACTGGTAAAACGGCGTTTTTGGCTCCTGCCACCTTGACGGAACCGTGTAGCTGGTTGCCGCCCCGGACAATTATTTTTTTCCAACGTATTCCCCTCCGCGTCTAGAAATTATAGTCTCTTCTATATCATCAATATTCAGTCGTAATAATAGGCGTTCCAATTGTCACTGTCGTCCCTAAGCCCAATCTTTGCTCTTGCCTGAGTGCAACTTGAACGTTCATTTGGCTTTCATCTTTTATCGTAATTACATCTCCCCACTCATCATTGTATGCAGATATCGAGACAAACGTTTCTTCTGCTAGTCCCTCTACTTCTACTGCACCAAGAGAGGCCAGATAACGTCTCGCAGTCGTTAACAGCTGCTCCGTCTCCGTTCTAGCTGTTAATTCAGTGATGATTTGGGCATTACTCAAATTAAAATACTCAAGACGATTGTTTATAAACTCTTCCAATTGGCTTATGTCCCTGTTTTTTTCGGACAAGCCAGTCAGTTCATATGTGTGTGTTAACACTTGTTCCCCATTCACGGGATAAGCATAAATACGAATAGATTCTGTAGCTGCCGACTTTGGATCGCGGTGAACGATTTGGGCCGTCCAATTCGCGTCTGAGTCAACAGTCTCTTTCATTTCCCAACCGGTCAGTTGCTCACTCAAGTTATGTACATGCTGGTGAAATTCCTTCACACTAGCAATAAAGCCTTGCTCTCCTCGGACTTGAATTCTCCATTCTTGAATCGCCAAATCCTCGGCTTCAGCTAAAGCAAACATGTCTTTAGTTGACTGCATAAACGAGGCTTCTTTTGAATTAACTTGTGAAACATGAGCATAACCAAGAATGACAACTATGATGATAAACACAGTCACGCGCGCCATATTCATTCCATTTTCTCCTCCCCTAGAGAAACACTCTTTACTAACATTTTTACCTAGAGAGGGTGAAGCATACATGGAAGTTGTCGTCACTCTTCGACACCGGCTGCTCCTACTCCCATATGTAGCGCAGCATCAGTGATGAGTCAAGATAATCCAGAAAAAAATCCACTGACTAAATGTGCAATTGCAATCGTCAGCAAGACCATCAATAATTTTGCTTGCGGTCCCTTCGGTTCTTTTACAAACAAATCAAACCTAAAGGTTTGCAAAGCCCACCAAGTGATGGCTAGAAAAAAAATATTTACTAGTATATGTATGAGAGCTTGCTGGCCAAAGCCTTCAAACACTAATAAAACTCCCTTTCTGCCTTCATCGTCTTTTTTTCGACAAAATTACGATATATGGAATACACATGCTTTACGCTTGTCAAGCAAAAAGCAATCCACATTTCATAATACCGGATTTTTTTTTAAAAAGCTATAGCACCTAAGTGTTTTTTTTTGAGTTGTTATGAATATTTCCTGAACGTTTCCCCTGAATAACATATGAAACCTTACATACATAAATGCCTTAAATATGTCATACCCGAATAATTATTTTTCAATCATATCAAAATGACGAATTATAATTACATATCTCTAACAAATGTGTAGGAAGCACCTCTGGAAGGAGGTTAGATTCTGAAAAACAGCAGCTAGAAGACAAAAATCCATTGCTTATACTTTTAAAATGTCACTCATTCAGCGATTTGATGCACAATATTTTCTGCGCAGACGCCGGCGAGCTAGAAGTATTTCCAGATGTCGCCTTCAGCGCTAGTAAAAAGCGAAATATCCTACTATGACAGGTCATTCAACGTATAAGACGTGCTTTTTTTAGTTGGAGTTTGAAGCCGTCATTCGGAATGAAAATAAGGATAAATAAAAGAGGTGCCAAAAGGCATCCTCTCTTTTATTTATCCTTATTTTATCCCTGCGACATTTAAACGATTCGTCGCTCGTTGTAAGGCAAGCTGAGCTCGTTTAAAGTCAATTGCGTCCTGTTGGCTTGCTTTTAATCGTTGTTCAGCACGCTCTTTCGCTTTTTTTGGCACGGTCTACGTCAATCGCTGAAGGCAGCTCAGCAGCCTCTGCCAAAATGGTTACCTGATCGGGGCGCACTTCGACAAATCCGCCACTGACTGCTACCTTTTCAACATCAGAGCCTTTAGTGAATCGAACAGGCCCAATAGTCAATGGTGCAACTAAAGGGATATGCTTAGCCATAATACCAAGCTCACCTTCCACCGTCCGAACGCTTACCATATTAACAGCTCCATCATACACCTTGCCATCAGGGGTCACTACGTGAACATCAATTGTCGGCATGTAAAGCCCCTCCTTCGCAGCTTAGTTTATTGGAGACTAAGCCATTTGCTTTGCTCTTTCGATCACTTCATCAATACGACCAACTAAGCGGAAGGCATCTTCTGGCAGGTCATCATGCTTGCCTTCAAGGATTTCCTTAAAGCCTTGAATCGTATCTTTTACTGAGACGTAAGAACCTTCTTGTCCAGTAAACTGTTCAGCAACATGGAAATTCTGTGAAAGGAAGAACTGAATACGACGAGCCCGGTGAACAACAAGCTTCTCTTCTTCAGATAACTCATCCATCCCAAGAATCGCAATAATATCCTGAAGCTCTTTATACTTTTGCAGTGTTTGCTGAACTTGACGAGCAACATTGTAATGCTCTTCACCGACAATCTCTGGTGATAACGCACGTGACGTTGAAGCCAACGGATCAACGGCTGGATAAATCCCCATTTCCGAAAGCTTTCTTTCAAGGTTAGTCGTTGCGTCTAAGTGAGCAAATGTTGTTGCTGGCGCCGGGTCCGTATAGTCATCGGCCGGGACGTAAATGGCCTGAATCGATGTAACCGAGCCAGTTTTCGTTGATGTAATCCGCTCTTGCAGCTTACCCATTTCTGTTGCAAGTGTCGGTTGGTAACCAACTGCCGACGGCATCCGACCAAGGAGGCAGAAACCTCTGAGCCCGCTTGAGTAAAACGGAAAATGTTATCGACAAATAACAGAACGTCCTGACCGTCTTGATCACGGAAGTGCTCCGCCATCGTTAATCCGGAAAGGGCCACACGCATACGTGCACCTGGCGGTTCGTTCATTTGACCGAAAACCATCGCCGTTTTATTGATAACACCTGAATCTGTCATTTCTTCGTAAAGGTCATTTCCTTCACGCGTCCGTTCTCCTACGCCAGCGAATACGGAAATCCCACCGTGCTCTTGGGCAATATTATTGATTAATTCCTGAATTAATACCGTTTTACCCACTCCGGCGCCACCGAAAAGGCCAATTTTTCCACCTTTAATATACGGAGCAAGCAGATCCACGACCTTAATCCCAGTTTCCAGAATTTCAGTCGTTGTCGAAAGCTCATCAAACTTCGGCGCTTCACGGTGAATCGGGGCACGAGGTACGTCTTGAGCAATCGGCCCATCAAGATCGATCGATTCTCCTAAAACATTAAACACCCGTCCGAGTGTAGCACTACCGACAGGAACAGAAATCGGTGCCCCTGTATCGACAACTGCCGTGCCTCGAACAAGTCCGTCCGTTGATGACATCGCTACAGTACGAACGGTATCATCGCCTAGGTGCAAGGCAACTTCGAGCGTTACATTAACATCGACAGCTTGTTTATCGGCACCCTTTTGCTCAACACGCAATGCATTGTTAAGCTCCGGCAATTGTCCGCTGCTGAACTTCACGTCCACAACCGGACCCATTACTTGAGTAATGTGACCTGTATTCATCTTATTCCCTCCTATACGGCTCGTCACCCAAAAATTCCAGCTCATTTCGAATGGGCTAAGCCTTGAACTTTCGTCTTGCTTTGAACAGCTTTAATATAACCAATCGACAATAGGGGAGCCTCATACGCTCAGACCAATCCGAGTCAATTGGAAGTATCTATTCTAATGCCGCCGCTCCACCGACAATCTCAGTTATTTCTTGAGTAATAGCTGCTTGTCTCGCTCGGTTAAAGGACAGTGTCAGCTCGTCAATCAGCTCAGAAGCATTATCGCTCGCCGCGCTCATCGCCGTCATTCTTGCCCCAAATTCACTCGCTTTTGCATCAAGCAACGCACCAAAAATCAAGCTCTCTGCATATTGCGGCAGTAGGCGTTCTAAAATGATTTGCTCTGATGGCTCATATTCATACTCGCTTAAATTGCTGTCTTCCTCAGCAAGATCCGTCAAAGGCAGAATTTTCGTTTCGGTAACATCCTGTTTAATCGGGCTGACGAAGTGGTTATACCAAATGTACAGTTCGTCAAAGAAACCATCGGCAAACATTTCTACCGTAGTGCTTGCTATATTTTTTTATATCGCTAAATTCCGGTTGATCGTGCAGGCCGATAACCTCTTGGATCACCGGTAATTTTCGTTTTTTTAAACAAGTCCCGGCCGATACGCCCGATCACAATGATCGCATATTCATCGGGCGATGAATGCCGCTCGTTGATTTTCTTCAATAGTGCTCGCGTCAAGTTGCTGTTATAGCCGCCAGCTAGACCTGTATCTGACGTAATAACAATATAACCAGTCTTTTTAACCGGACGTTCTTCAAGCATTGGGTGAGAAACCTCTGTGTTCGAAGCAGCAATGCTAGCAACGACCTCACGGATCTTTTCCGTATAAGGCTGAAACGCCTGAGCTTTTGTCTGAGCCCGATTAAGCTTGGCTGCAGCTACCATTTGCATGGCCTTCGTTATTTGCTTCATTTTCTTCGTCGACGTAATTCGTCCTTTTATATCACGCAATGAAGCCATTCCATTCACCACCTTTTCGCATAAACTGGTTTCAGCGTTATGAAGCGTTCACCTTATTTGACAGAGACGCTAAAGCTTTTTTTTGAACTCTCCGATTGCTGCTTTGAATTCATCCTCATCAGGTAGGTTACCAGTCGTGCGGATATGCTCAAGTAAATCTTTATTATTATGCTCCAAGTATGTGAACAGCTCAGCTTCAAAACGGAGGACATCCACTACCGGAATATCATCAAGGAAGCCGTTGACCAATGCATACATAATCGCAACTTGCTTGTCAACCGCAAGTGGCTCATGTAATCCTTGCTTAAGCACTTCAACCGTCCGCTCTCCACGCTTCAACTTCGCTGCCGTAGCACGGTCAAGGTCGGAGCCGAATTGCGCAAATGCTTCGAGCTCACGGTAGGCTGCTAAATCAAGACGAAGCGTACCAGAAACCTTTCTCATCGCTTTAATTTGTGCAGAACCACCGACACGCGATACTGATAAACCAGGGTTTACTGCCGGACGTACACCCGAGTAGAATAGATCCGATTGTAAGAAAATTTGTCCGTCTGTAATCGAGATAACGTTTGTCGGAATATAGGCTGATACGTCCCCTGCCTGCGTTTCAATAAACGGCAAGGCAGTAATCGAGCCTCCACCTTTTGCATCACTCAGCTTGGCGGCACGCTCAAGTAAACGAGAATGCAAATAGAAAACGTCTCCTGGGAATGCTTCACGACCTGGAGGACGACGAAGGAGGAGTGACAGCTCACGGTAAGCTGCTGCTTGCTTTGTTAAATCATCATATATGACAAGCACATGCTTGCCGTCATACATAAATTCTTCACCCATCGATACACCAGTATATGGCGCCAAATAAAGCATCGGTGCCGGTTCTGATGCACTTGCTGAAACGACGATCGTATAATCGAGCGCCCCGCGTTGACGCAAAGTTTCGACTACACCGGCTACGGTTGATTCCTTTTGTCCAATGGCAACATAAATACAAATCATGTTTTCTTCTTTTTGGTTAAGAATCGTATCGATCGCAAGTGCCGTCTTCCCTGTTTGACGGTCACCGATAATTAATTCACGCTGCCCACGTCCGATTGGAATCATAGAGTCAATTGACTTAATTCCTGTTTGCAATGGCTCATGGACCGATTTTCTATCCATAACTCCCGGTGCTTGGCTTTCGATCGGGCGGGCTTTAGTCGTCTGAACTGGTCCAAGCCCATCGATGGGCTGTCCTAATGAATTAACTACTCGACCGAGTAATTCTTCACCGACCGGCACTTCCATAATTCTTCCGGTTCGTTTAACCTCGTCCCCTTCGCGAATGTCGTTGTAAGGACCAAGGATAATAATACCGACATTGTTCTCCTCAAGGTTCTGAGCCATCCCCATGACCCCGTTTGCAAATTCGAGCAGCTCTCCAGCCATTACATTTTCCAAGCCATGAGCAAGTGCGATCCCGTCACCGACACGGATAACTGTACCTACTTCCTGAACTTGAACATCAGACTGAAAGCTTTCGATCTGCTGCTTAATTAGAGAGCTTATTTCCTCTGGTTTGATGCTCATTTCATTCACCCCTATCTTCTACTAACGTGTTCCCGCAATTAATTGACGCTCCAGTTTGTCAAGCTGTGCCTTGACTGAGCCATCATAAATGCGGTCCCCGATTCGTATCTTCACGCCTCCTATGAGGTCTGGATTAACTTCGTTATTTACGACTAGCTTGGCTTTGCCTATTTTTGCAGCAAACACTAAAGCTAGCTCGGTTTTTTTCCTCTTCAGAGAGAGGCTTTGCCGAGTATACAATTGCTTCTGCAATTCCTTGAGCTTCATTTGACAAGCTCTTAAACGCATCAATCATTGGTATTAAGCTATCGATACGTTTGCTTTCGATAAGAAGAAGTAATGTATGCAAGCTCGTTTCGCTTAACACGCCTTGAAAGCTTGTTTGAATCAATTCTTTTTTTGCGTGTTGCCGGTACTTTCGGATGTGCGAGAAATTGATTGAAAGACGGCGTCGCTTCGACGACCGTTTTCACATTCTGAAGTTCATCGTTGACTTGTTCGAGGATCCCTTTTTCCTTTGCTACTTCAAAAAGGGCGTGGGCATACCGATTTGCTATAGGATTCGTCATCGCATTTCGCCTACCTCTTTAAGGTACTCCTGAACAAGCTTTTCCTGCTCACTGGCATCAAGTTCCTTTTCGATTACTTTCGTTGCGATCATAACTGATAACTGGCGACTTGTTCACGAAGCTCTGTGACCGCCTGTTCTTTTTCACGCTGAATTTCTGCTAATGCTGATTCTTTTATGCGTTCAGCATCTTCGCGGGCACCATTAACGATATCCTGCCCTTGCTGCTCACTCAGCTTTTTGGCTTGATTAATAATATCGCTTGCTTCAATACGTGCTTGCTCGAGCGCTTCACGCTGCTGCACGACAAATTCCTGCGCTTCCTTACGGTTTCTTTCCGCAGAATCAATTTGATCATTGATCGTATCTTCTCGTTTTTTTCATCACGCCAAGTAAAGGCTTAAGTGCAAAATATCCTAACAATAATAATAACAAAGAAAAAGCAAAAAGCTGATAAATGACTGAACCCCATTGGATTTCCACTAATTCCACTCCTTTCTTAACGGTGCAATACCGACATAAGGAATGGCGCAGGTTCTTCGTTCAGAACACTGTCGCCATTTCCGCACAATAAATCGCTCTAAAACAGTAGCCATTTATTCCTAGTAAAGGAAGAATAACAAGAACGCAAGAACGATAGCCATAATCGGTACCGCCTCTGCTAGTGGAGCACCAATAAACATTAGTGTTTGCAACGAACCTCTTTGTTCTGGCTGACGAGCCACTCCTTCAAGTACTGCCTTTACGATAATTGCAACTCCAATTGCGCCACCAATTGCGGCTAAACCTGCCGCTATACCAATTGCTAATGCTGTCATGAAAAATGTCCTCCCTTAATTTGGTTCACTTAGATTTTTTATAATTACGCTCATTGGTAAAATGAGCATGTATTAATGCTGTTCAACTTTATGTGACATATAAACCATCGCAAGCATCGCGAAAATATACGCCTGAATCGCGCCGATAAAAATACTGAACGCCTGCCAAGCCATCAATGGGATAATTGTCGCCACACCGACAAAGAAACCGGTTGTACCAAGCATAACAATTAATACCATAAGAATTTCCTTTGCAAAGATGTTCCCGAAAAGACGCATGCCTAGCGTTAACGTATTAGAAAATTCTTCAATTAGCTTAAAGGGGAATAAAAACCATTGCGGCGTGAAATAACTTTTAACATAAGCCTTTGGTCCACGAAGACCGATTCCGTATATATGAGTCAAAATAATGACAAAAGCTGCCATCGTCAACGTTAACGTTGCATCCGATGTCGGCGAGCGCCACCAGACTTCATGCGTTCTGTCGTTAACAATTTCAAAAGGAATACCGAGCATATTCGCCACAAACACGTAGAAGAGAAGAGCGTAGGCTAAAACAATAAATCGTTGCCCAATACGCCAATCCATATTTGATTTAATAATTCCGCGAACAAAATCTATGACCCATTCTATGAAGTTTTGCAGGCCTGTCGGGCGCATTGCCAATTTACGAGCCCAAGCCATGTGATCAAAAAGACAATCACACAGGTTACAGTCGTCATCAGCATCGTCGAGGCATTAAACGTTAAGCCTAAAAATTCAAACGTAGGATTCCCATGCATTGTATGAATTCACCTCTTTCGAAAGACAGTTTGTAAAAGCATGCCTACAATCATTGCGATGTAGAGTGAAGCCAAGCCTATCACTACCGATGCCAGATCGATTTGTCCCGGAAACCTCAAAGCGAGCCACACAGCAATAATTGCCAACGCTACCCGCATTACGAAACCGAAACCGACCAATACATACGAAAAGTATACGGAAGGTCGAAGCTTGTCCTTCAGTCAGTAATGACTTTTGCATTACGGAAATTTGTCCAAAGATTTAGAAAGCTGGCGGAAAGACCGATCATTAATCCGAGTAAGTACGTCGAATACGGGGTGAACAAATAACCGATGAATAATATGACCATACAAATGCCCCATAAAAGCGAATACAGCTTCATTCTTTTGTTGAGTAAAGTCATCTAGTCATCGTCCCCCAAGAACGGCTTCACAGACTTGAAGACGCCGTAGAACCCAACGCCAAGCCCGAGTAACAAGAAGACGATAAGGAATAATGGTTTTGCACCGAATTGGTTGCCCAACAGTAGACCGATGAAAACACCCCCAACCACACCTCCGACTAAATAAGAGGAGATAATAGATAGAAGTGCCATTGCTCGCCACGGGTTGCGGTTGTTATTTGACATACGACGCGCTCCCCTCTGAGCTCTTCCCTAAGGTGATATCCTTTATTCATTATGTAACCCTTACCATCATACCCTTAGTAATCGTACAATAGCAAAAAGCCTGTGTCAACGAGTTTTCACACGAAAAAAAACAGAGAAATGTTACTAATTTATTTTGTTCACATTTCTGCCATACCCTTATATTAAATGCGTACTACCGGTAAAAATTTACCTCTTTGCCCATTAAAATAAATGTTCGCTGCGGTTACGCTTCCCGTATATCGTACTCCCCTCGTATACCGAGCTCGTTAAACGCAAGTAACTAGATTTTATCTATTTCAACAAGCGTATCATATTTCATACCGTTACAGTACCTCAAACTACGACTTTATAGCATGCCACGATAAAAAACTCGAAGCGTCAAAAGTTCTTGCCTCTACGCCCCTGAGCGAAGTCACAGGCGGAAGAATTGTCCGTGGCGCTAGAGCTTTACCCGTTCGCGATATTTATCTATCAGTTGACGGTTATGTTCATCGGCGCCTTCGATGTTCCCGCTGAGGAAAACAGGAGGTTCAAAGTTATTTTCCGCCATGATAGCAATCGCCTCGGCAAAAATCGCGTTAAGAATAGCTGCACCAATTACGGTTGAGCTTGGCGAAAAGCTGATTTTCACCTTTTCATGCGTGAGCAATGCATCACCGACTGGAGCATGATTATTAATGACAAGGTCTACCGCCTCATACAAGTGTTCCCCTTTAGTGTGGCGAGATGGTTGGCTCGATGAATATTCGATCGATGTGATCCCGATCACATAAGCCCCTTTCTTTTTCGAAATATAGGCAGCGTCAACCGGTACGGGATTGCGGCCGGATGTTGAGATAACAAAGATTACATCGCCTTTACGGATGTCTTGCTCCTCCATAAACGTTTGTGCGTAATCATTTTTTTCGCTCAAGTAATGAAGAGTTGACCGCTCCTTCATGCAGCATGAGCGGCTCATGTAAAATCGGGTGCATCGGCACTAAGCCGCCTGCCCGGTAGTACACTTCCTCAGTTAGAATATGGGAATGTCCGCATCCAAACAAGTGGATAATCCCTCCCGTCTGTATCGCTTCAGCTACTTTTCCAGCCGCTTTTTCCATTCTATCTGGCTCTTCCTTTTCCACTCGCTCGAACAGCCTTCCAATCTTATCGAAATACTCATTAATCATTCATTGTCCCTCCATCAAAAGCTTAACCATATTTTCTAGCGCGATGTCGATAACGTACTTCCCTTTTTCTTTTGTTGCTAGCTTCGCATCACCGAGCACAGCCGTTTCGGTAAATTCCTCCCACGGAGTTGGGGTCACATCGGCATGCTTTGGAATTTGGGGAACGTCTGTTATAGCCTTGTCCATATTTACATGTTCAGGTGCCAAATAAAGCATATACGACGTCTCAATTTCGCAGGCATGAAAATACGTTCCGTGAGCAGAAGCGGTTTCGCGTACATGCTCTACTGCCTGATTCATTCCTGGATAAAAGAAATAAAAGACTCTCATCTCGGGGGAGGTTTCGTATAAGTGGCGCGCCGCCTCCTTTAACGCCGTATTGTTGCCTAAGTGGCCATTGACGAGAGCCAATGTTTCAAAGCCTTGCTTAGCTAGGCTTTCGCCGATATCAACGATAAAGCGAATGAGCGTATCGTTACGTACATGAATACTCCCAGGAAAATGGCGTAGGCTCCAGACCTGTCCGTAAGGCAAGGTCGGTAAAACAAGGCCATTTACACGTTCTGCTAGTTTTTCAGACAAACGCTCTGCTAACAAATTATCAGTACCTAAAGGTAAGTGAGGACCGTGAGCCTCCACCGCACCGACTGGTAAAATAGCGATTTTAGAACGATTAATTTGCTCCTTAATATCAAAAGAATTTTGGTCTTGGAATTGCATCTCCTCTTCACCACCCATTTTATCCAATTAACTTTCTTCTTTACACGGTACCGTTGGACAGAGTTTGAAACGCTTATCTATACGAGGGCGCATTGATTCGGTCTGCTGACGCTTGCATCTTGAAGAGGCAAAACAGCAAGTTTTTTCTATCGACGTTTCCTTCAGACGACCTATGCTTATGCCTTAAAGGAAAAGCAGCGGGCTGGGTTCTCGATAAAAAATTGCTTGACGAGCTGCTTTCCGTCAAAGCCATTTTCATTCGCTTCCTCAATAAAACGCGGTACCCATTTCCCGATAATATTCTCCAAGCCAAGCCCGTAATCATAATGCTTATAATACGATTTTCTCGCGGTATCGCCACTGACGAGGATTTGCGCCCCATACCCTTTTTTTCACAAGCTCCAAAATGCAATGAATACGGGTACTTTCAGGTGCATACTTAATTTTAGAGATTCCGTCAAAGCAAAGATAAGCTCCCGTTTTCGCTATTTTTGCATGATAGTACGGATCGGGATTACGATCCATATGGCCAAAGCTCATATGTTCAAGCTTTACTCCTTCGCTTTTTAACAGCTCGATTTGTTCGAGCCCCATAGTTCCGGCTTCGGTATGCGAATGCATTGGAGCCTTCGTTTCATGGTGAGCTCTAGCGACCGCACGTAACGTTTTTTCTTCGAGCGGAGTGATCCGATTATATCCTGTGCCGAACTTCACTTGTCCCCCGCGTATACCCGTGCCCTCTAATCCTTCTTCGACTTCCCGAACTACAAAGTCAGCCAGTTCATTAATCGATTTCGCATCAATCCATTCGTAAAAGGTTTTGTAATCGCCAATGACTGACTTAAGCTGTTCTGGAATCGGGGCATCCCACAAAAAGCTTTTGTTAAATCCAGCTGTTCCTAAAATCGTGACCCCTGTTTCCTCTGCAATTTCTTTGACAGCTAAAACATCTCTACCGTAATCAATCGCCGTTGCATCAACGATCGATTGCCCGCCTAGATTTTTAAAATCAAGGACGTCCAGCTTCGATTTTTCCTTATCATCTAGTAATAAATCGTCTGCCTCCTGCTTGACCCAGTAGGGCGGCCGACAGACAATATGCTCGTGAGAATACGTATAGCCTAAAGCATCTGGCTCGATATCCCCTTGAAACGTCCGGATAAAGCTCATTACATCACTCCTAGCTCATTAAAAAATATGCAGGGCTAAAAGAGAGAGTCGACCATCCCTCTCTTAAAGCAATAACTGGGCAAAGAAGCGGATGATCGGTCCCAAAACAAACATATCTGAATCAGCTGCCCACATCGCCGTATCCGGCACTGTGTTGGGCAAAAGCATCTTCACTGTAATAAACTGACCCCAGGCAACAACTGTTGAGGTAATAAAACCTGCCAGCAATGCCCCCCGCACTCCACCGGTAACATTTCCAAAAACACCGGCCGTCGCAGAATGGAAAAACAACACGATCATCGTTGGAACAAAAATATAACCGACTGTGTTCCCTAATACGACTAGCCAGATCAAAGCCCCGACAAATGAGCCTAAAAACCCGAGGATAACGGCATTTGGAGCGTACGGAAATACTACAGGACTGTCTAAGGCCGGCTTTGCCCCAGGTACGATTTTCGTTGCAATCCCTTTAAACGCTGGAACGATTTCGCCGATAAACATCCGAACACCTAGTAAAACAACGGCGATTCCTGCTGCAAACGTAAATGATTGAATCAAGGCGTATACGATAAAGTTTTGTTCGTCCGCCTGCGCGATTAACTCTGCTGCACCTGGCGTGTTTCTGAAGGAAATGATAATTGCCCCGACTAAAAAGAGTAACCCCATCGTCAAGGCAGTGATCACATTTGAATCCCTTAGAAACTCAAGCCCTTTCGGCAGCTTAATTTTTTCAGAATCGTTTTCTTTATTGCCAAGCCATTTTCCGGCGAATGCGCCAAGGAGAGCGACAGAAGCCGATGTGTGCCCGAGAGCAATATTGTCATTACCGGTAATCTTTCGCATAAAAGGCTGAGTTAACGCGGGCTGAAACGTCCAGTACAAGCCCATAATGACCGCTAAGAAGATCACAAGCTTCACAAAGGAAACGTCTCCTGCCGCCTGAATCGCTATTCCGGCAAAAATGGTCGTCGTCCAAAACATCATATGTCCAGTTAAATAAATATATTTGAATCTCGTAAAACGCGCGAGTAATACATTGATCACAAACCCTAGTGTCATCGCGAGCGTTACAGCACTTCCGTACCTCGCATTAAAGCTTCCCTGCCCCATGAACTCGCCGAGAGGTTCATCGGAAAGATTAAACACTTCCTTCCACAACGGTTCGAACACCGTCAATGCATTAACGATAACGCCTGCGCCTGCGTTAATAATTAAAAAACCGATGACAGCCTTGAACGTACCACTGACCGTTTGGCTGGCTGTTTTTTTTCTGTAACAGCAACCCTAATAGAACGATAAATCCTAAAAGGATAGCGGGCTCACCAAACACATTTGTCGCAATCCAAAAAATGGCTTCCAACTGTTATTCCTCCTTTTCAAAGAAATTGCTATGTTCTTTGTTTACTGATCATTTTTCGATATTTTCTTCAATCGCCTTATTGATTTCATCCATATCAAAGTAATTATTGACGATAAAAACCTTCGCTCCGTGCCCCTCTAGACTTTCCGCCAATTCTTCACTTGTAATAATATAATCAGCTGACATGCTTGAGGCAGCAGATACGTCGGTATGCTCGACATCTGCTTGAATTCCCTTTTCCCCAAGCGCTTGTTCAACATTCATTTTTAAAATAAGGCTAGTTCCTTGGCCTAATCCACAAACAGTTAATACTTTCATCATCGTTAACCCCTCCACTTCATAATTTTCTCCTCATATGCAATAGCATTTGTTAATTCATCAACATTATGAGGATTATTTAAAAGCGTAGTGAACTTTTTTTCTATACGTCAATGACTAAGAGCAAAAAACAAGCTAAATTACATAAGCATTGTTTGATCGCTCTACTTTGTACTGAATGCTAAAAAACCGAGCGCGGGCCGAGCGTTCCACTGCTCTGACTAGAGCTCGAGCGCGGGCCTAAGTTCGTACGCTAATTCGTCTTATTGTTCGTATCCAGTTTGCAATTAAAAACAGCCTGCCGTCTAGCTGACAGCAGGCTGCAAAATAGTGTTATGATGAGGAGCCTTTAGACTCATTTTGGGGAGCACGCTTCTCGCCGATCTCAATCCATTCTTCCAACGTATCCTCCTGACCTTTTTGCTTTGCATAAATAAGGGCTTTGTATATCCCGTCTGGCAAATCGAGTTCCTGAAAGGAGGCCCCTACCATACCACGGCTCACATTATATTGGACATCAAGAAATGAAACGAATTCAAACGTTTCCGGATGGTACAAGGCAATACCAACCTCCTCTGCTCCAGTTGGCAAGTATAACTCGTAGCGATACGTACCTTCTTCATCCCCATGTCCAAAATGGAAGGACATCACTCTAGGGTAGTCTGGCTCTTCAATAAAAAATACAAACGGAATGGAGAGCGCTTCTTTTCCTCCTTCAATCTGTATTTCACCGTGGTGGATCCCTTTTTCAAGCATAGCTGGCATCATGTCAACCGAAACTGCAATTTCGGCTTTGCCTCCGGGTGCAACCGTCGTCGCAAATGGCGCTTTCCATTGTAAACCGTCTGGAACATCAAAAGGAGGCACGACATGATAGGTCCGTGTTGTCTCATCATGATTTTCTATTGTAAACGTCAGCTCCCTCGTTTCACGGGGATCCTCCTTCGACCATTTCCCAAAGGTGAGTCCAGCCGGATATACGAGCGTATGGATTTGAAGGGCATGCTCAATTTGCAATCGCCCCGCTCCTTGCTCGTGCGGCAAATACGGCTCGCCGTCACTCTTCCTCAGCCTTTTCGCGCTATTCATTAACGCTGCCTTCACCTGATCGGGAGTCCAATTCGGGTGAGCTTGCAAAAGCAAGGCAGCAGCACCTGCGACGTGAGGCGCTGACATGCTTGTACCATTAAGCCCTAAATAACCTTTCGGAACAGTACTTTCAATTGAGATTCCCGGAGCAACTAAATCCGGCTTCAATTCCCAGCTTTCCGTCACCGGCCCTCTTGAGCTGAATGGCGCGATAAAATCCTCTTCCTTTCGATACATCGTACGGATCGTTACTTCTTTTTTTTCCTGTTCAAGCTGCTCTAAAAGCCATTTCCCATCCTCTGCAGAAATGCTGACAGCAGGAATATTCACGTTCTCCTCTGACGCCCCAAGAAAGGTACCAGATAGGTTGTTATAAATAATAATCGCCTTCGCTCCCGCCTTTTTAGCATAGTGCGCCTTTTGGGTAAATGTTAAGCGGCCTCTCTTGACTAATACTACCTTCTTTCGCATTGACTTCCTCGTAATCCTCTTTCATACCGTAACCGGCTTCGATGAGGGGAAAATCTCGATTTAGCTTCCACGGCTTCGTCCCGCTAACAGAGGAAAGTTGAATTTCTCTTTTGTCACTAAAAACCACGGTTAAATATGGGGTGCGAATAGGCGGTGCAGATGCACCGATAGAGATTGCCTTCGACGATGTACCCGGCGACCCTACCGTCCACATATCCGGACCACTATTCCCGTTCGAGGTGACGGCAACGACTCCCTCTTCTACAGCGCGATCAAGCGCAACACTAGTCGGCCAATCCGGTCCGTTTACGGCATTACCTAACGAAAGGTTAATAATGTCAATTCCGTTATCGACAGCCTTTTCAATCGCCTCCAATACTTGCTCAGTCGTCCCTTGTCCCCCTGGCCCTAACGCGCGATAAGCAAAGATTTCCGCGTCCGGCGCGACTCCTTTCATTCTTCCATTAGCTGCAATAATCCCAGCGACATGAGTGCCATGAAAGGTTGGTGCGCCCTGAGCAGCAGTAGTTTCCATCGGGTCAGCATCATGATCAATGAGATCGTAGCCACCGTGAAAATTCTTCTTTAAATCGGGGTGCCTGTAATCAATTCCCGTATCAATTACGGCTACTTTGATACCTTTCCCTGTCAAACGTCTGCCTTTTTTATCGAGCAAGCCTCTAGCTTCCTCGCCACCAATAAACGGTACACTCGTTTCGATTTTTGCTTCGTAATAGGCCAATCGATCGACTCGTTCGACCTGAGATAGCTGCTTTATTTTCTCCATTTCATTTGCTTCCAATTCAAGTGAAAAACCATTGTAAAGTCTTGAAAAACGTTTCCTAACCTGGCCGGATTGAATATGTTCGTTCACTTCCTCAATGGCGGCCTCAAGATCCCCTTTTGCCGTCACAATGACGATTTCTTTTTGGTCACCCGGGCTATACTGTCCTAACGGTTCAGGTCGTTCCGGAAAAGTGGCGGCCTCACCTACTAAAGGCTGCTGAACAATAAGGGCAAACAAGGCAAGCAAAAAAAATAAACAGTCGACGCAAAGAATTCCCCTCCGATTCTGGCTGTTCTCAATACAGCTTAGTATGAAACAGGATAGGATCTTTCATGTATTGGATTTGTTAAAGCCATCTTTTGTCATTCATTTGTTTGTAGCATTGAACTCCCTTTAACAAATTCTAACTACACCTTGCGCAAGCGATGGGCAAAGTTGAATCGAATGGGCGTTCGTGTTCAAATTTGTCCGGATCCGCCGTATCATACACGAATAGTACGACGGCAATTTACGGTTTAACAGAAAACAAAAACACCCTTTCTGCTGAAAAGGGTGCTGCTCGTACCTTATTTTGTTCCAAACAATCGATCGCCTGCGTCGCCGAGACCTGGCACAATATAGCCTTTCTCATTCAGGCGCTCATCGAGGGCGGCCAAATAAATATCGACATCCGGGTGCGCCTCCTGAACAATTTCCACACCTTCTGGAGCAGCTACAAGACACATAAGCTTAATCGAGGCGGCGCCTCTTTTTTTTCAAACTCGTAATTGCTTCTGCTGCCGACCCGCCCGTAGCCAGCATCGGGTCAATGACGATAAATTCTCGTTCTGTTACATCGCTAGGAAGCTTTAAATAGTACTCGACAGGCTTTAACGTTTTCGGATCGCGATAAAGTCCGACATGGCCGACCTTTGCGGCGGGTATCATCCTTAAAATGCCGTCAACCATTCCGAGACCGGCACGAAGGATTGGCACTAACCCCAGCTTCTTCCCGGCAATTATTTTTGATGGAGCCATCCCTACCGGCGTTTCGACAGAAACATCACGTAAAGGCAAATTACGGGTAATTTCAAATGCCATTAATGCCGCTACCTCTTCAACGAGCTCACGAAATTCCTTCGTTCCCGTCGATTTGTCGCGAATGTACGTCAGTTTATGTTGGATTAAAGGGTGGTCAAACACGAACACTTTACTCATTATTTTTGGCTCCTTTTCGTTCTTTAGCAAAAATACACGAAACTTGCATGTAATCAGTTCTTCTGAAAAGTTTACATAAAAATTTATTCCTGTTCAAGCCCGACAGCAGAATTTCAAAGATTCTGTGATATTGGCCGAATTTAGCGCTCGGGATAAGCATGCTCTCAAGGGCACAAATTGAGCGTATTCGGACGCTCACCTAACCTCCTACCCGCTCTTAAACGAGCAAAAAAGCCAGGTACTAAACCTGGCTTCCTCCTTATAAGTTCGGATACATCGGAAACTTTGCAGTTAGCGCAGAGACGCGTTCTCTGGCTTCTTCCAACTTTGCTTCATTTTCAACATTTTTCAGTGTTAAAGCTATAATTGCCGCAATTTCATCCATGGCTCCTTCATCGAGGCCACGAGCCGTAACAGCGGCTGTTCCGATCCGAATACCACTCGTAACAAAAGGCTTTTGCGGATCAAATGGAATCGTGTTTTTATTTGTCGTTATTCCGACATCGTCTAAAGCTTTTTCCGCCACTTTTCCCGTCATTGATAGGGAACGTAGATCGAGTAAAAGCAAGTGGTTGTCAGTTCCGCCTGAGACAAGGTCAATTCCTTCTGCTTGCAGCTTTTCTCCAAGACGTTTGGCGTTTTCAATAACTTGCCGGCCGTATTCTTTGAATTCGTCGGTCAGCACTTCCCCAAACGAAACAGCCTTTGCTGCAATAACATGCATGAGTGGACCGCCTTGTATTCCTGGAAATATCGATTTATCTATTTTCTTGCCGTATGTTTCGGCTGTCTCTTCATTGCACAAAATCATTCCACCGCGTGGTCCGCGTAAGGTTTTATGCGTTGTCGTCGTCACGAAATGGGCATGAGGGAGCGGGTTTTGATGGAGACCGGCTGCGACTAACCCGGCAATATGAGCCATGTCAACCATAAGGAAAGCCCCAATTTCATCGGCAATTTCTCGAAACTTAGCAAAGTCTATTTCACGCGGATACGCACTCGCTCCGGCAACGATTAGCTTCGGTTTATGCTCTAATGCCAGTTCCCGCACTTTATCGTAGTTAAGGCGTTGATCGGACTCATTGACACCGTATTCCACGAAGTTGTACTGGATTCCGCTGAAATTCACTGGACTGCCGTGAGTTAAGTGTCCTCCGTGCGAAAGGTTCATCCCCAAAACCGTGTCGCCATGCTCAAGAATCGTGTAATATACACCCATATTTGCCTGAGCACCAGAATGAGGCTGAACATTTGCGTACGTGGCACCAAAAATTTCTTTTGCTCGATCGCGGGCGATATCTTCGACAATATCGACATACTCACAGCCACCGTAGTACCGGCGACCTGGATAGCTTCTGCATATTTATTTGTTAATACCGATCCTTGTGCTTCCATCACAGCTTCGCTCACAAAGTTCTCAGATGCGATGAGCTCGATTTTATCGCGTTGACGACCTAGCTCTTGCTGAATCGCGTTATACACACGTTCATCCTGCGTTTTTAAGTTCTCCATCCTCTCATACCCCTTTCAGCATCACATTCGGTTTTTTTCGTTATTTTTTTATAATTTCTTTCCTAGTTTACCACATAATCGACCGTTTTTCCGTATTATTTTCTGAATTTCTGAAAAATCATTCATGTCCCTCGGTTCTTTCGTAGCAAGCGCGACCACCGCCGATTAAAGCTGGTCGTGTTCCCGCCATCGTGACATGAGCGGCACCGATTGATTTCACCACAGTTCGGACCGGTACGGCAACGCGCTTCAAATGCATTCCGATAAAAGTGTCACCGATATCCATTCCGGCATCTGCACGAATAGATTCGACTAGGATCGGAGCGTTCATTTGTGAATACGCATAGGTCGCCATCGCTCCACCTGCTGTACGGATTGGCACAGCCATCACTTCATCATAGCCAGCTTCAACCGCAGTTTTCCGTTCAATGACGAGTGCCCGGTTTAAATGTTCACAGCATTGAAAGGCAAACTCGATCCCTGTCTTTTCCTTGAATGAGCGGAGCGCTTTATAGAGCGCTGCAGCCGCTGCACGAGAACCATTCGTCCCAATTTGAGTGCCCATCACTTCACTCGTCGAAGCCCCGACGACAAATAGCGCATGCGCGGAAAGGGGCATCTGCTGCCGAAACGCCTCCAGCGCTTCTGTCGTTTGCCGTGCAATCAGCTCTGTTGTAATGTCCATTCGTCACTTCCCTCTGTAAAAAAAACGCTCCTGTTTGCAATCAATATGCAGACAGGAGTCAGTCTTTGTTCTACGTTAAAATGAAAAATTAACCGCTTCGATTCGTTAGAATTGACAATAAAATGTCTTCCCCTGAGCGCCAAGGCTTCATTCATTGAGACGAAAATTATTTCTTGCCCTCAAATTCAGTAATTTTGTCAACCCTTGTCGCATGCCTTCCTCCTAGGAACTCCGTTTCGAGCCAAACCTCAGCAATTTCGCGAGCGAGGCCCGCCCCGATAACTCTCTCCCCCATCGACAGAACATTTGAGTCGTTATGCTGGCGTGTCGCCTTCGCACTGAATGTATCGTGAACGAGGGCACAGCGAACACCTTTAACTTTGTTAGCAGCAATCGACATCCCAATTCCCGTTCCGCAGATTAAAATACCGCGGTCAAATTCATGATCGGCAACTTTCGTAGCAACGGGAACAGCATAATCAGGGTAGTCGACCGAGTCCTCGCAGTTGCAGCCAAAATCTTCATAGTCAATTCCTTTTTCTTCGAGCAATCGGGCAATCTCTTTTTTTAATATGAGTACCCCCGTGATCAGAAGCAATAGCTACTTTCATGAACAAACCTCCAGCAAGATTTTGCTTAAGCCCCTCTAGCTAGTTAGAGAGGCTTCACATCTCTGCTTATATTGTAAACCTTTCGATCGTTCTCTTCAATCGCTTTGCCTGCTCAGCCAAAGTGTGTGCCGTTTCCGACAGCTTACTAATATCCTCCGACTGTTGTTCAGCAGCTGTACTTACTTCGGCTGAACCGGCCGATGTTTGTTCGGCGATAGCGGCAACCTCCTGCGACTCTTCATTCGTTCGTTTAATTGAAAGCATTTGCTGATCGATCATATCCGAAATATTTTGAACAACAGCCGCAACTTCATTGACTGATTGTGCTACTTCGCCAATAGAGGTGTTCGCTTCTGTGCCACGAGCCGATTGCTCATTAGCCACCTTCACTTGCTCACTGATTTGGACAACGACATTTTTTACTTCCTGCTGTATCTTATGTACTAATTCAGTAATATCTTGTACCGCCTGTGCGCTTTCGTCAGCTAGCTTTCTTACTTCTTCTGCTACGACCGCGAAGCCTCTACCGTGTTCACCTGCGCGAGCGGCTTCAATCGAGGCGTTTAAAGCAAGCAAATTCGTTTGAGCGGCTAAATCTCCGACAAGTGAAATAATTTCTCCAACTTCCTTGGCTTGAACCTCTAGACGCCCTACCACTTGTAGCGACTGCTGATTATTCTCAGCCAGTCCTTTTATCCCTTCGACGAGTGAATGGACTACGTCCCGGCTGTCCGACAACGTAGAGACCATTTCTTCAGAGGAATGCTTGGATCGATTAGCATGCTGCTGTACCTCCCCGGCAATCCGGGTAACCTCTTCGATCGAAGCAGCGGTATTCTGAATGGCAACGGCCGAGCTTTCGGAACCTTTTGCAATTTCATCCATTGTTAAACCCATCTGATGTGCCTTGGAAGCAACGCCTTCAGAGGCTGCACTTATTTGGCGAACTTGCGTATTTGTCTCATTAAAATTATCATCAATGTCTTGGACCATCCCCCGCAGGCTGCGCAGCATTTTGTTATAGGCTAACCCAAGCGCTCGGATCTCATCATCTGACTTCGATACTACAACATCCGCCTGCAGATTCCCCTCTGCCGCACGGATCGCCGCATTCTCAACTTCACGGAGCGGCTTTGCAATAAATTGGGCTGCCCAATAACCGAGTACACCACTCCAAAAAAACTCCTTTAAGCAGCGTCAAAATAATTAAAGTTTCACTACTCCAGCCAAGCCAGTTCTGGATGTGGTCAGAAAGAACAAAAATAAATAAGGCACTAAATCCAAAAGTAACAATAGCTAACCCGCTTACGCCAAAGAAAAGCTTCTTTTGAATGCTTGCCCGGTATTTTCTCTTTTCCGTCATGAAGACCCCCACCTCAACAATTATTCTGCCTTTATTTTCACTAATATTTGCTCGATGCACTCTTCAAGCTCTGCTGCTGTCCGCTCATAAACTTCAACCG
Source organism: Bacillus sp. JCM 19058 (assembly GCA_001310555.1). The sequence continues at coordinate 3,432 of BAXO01000072.1, read as the reverse complement.
ATCCACCTATTGGATCGGCAATATCTGACAAACCTTCGCGCTTATTAGCAAAAGCTTTTATCGTATTTATCTTGTTCTCTTCCTCCGGAAAAGCCTGAACAAGCCACTCTCGATGACCTGCTGTCATCGTCAAAATAATATCTGCCCATTCGACCAAAGACGGCGTCACCAATTGTGAAAAATGATGGTGTTTTATCCCTCGTTGTTTCAAGACTGCGCTGGAGCCTTGCGAAAGCGGTGCCCCCGGCAACGCATGAATACCTGCCGACTTCACTGTCACTTTCTCACCAGCTTTTTCTCGTAATAATGCCTCTGCAAGCGGACTGCGACATGTATTACCCGTACATACGAAAAGTAAATTTTTGATTGGCATCCAATCCTTCATTCCTTCCATTGCCAATTCCCTTTTTACCCAGGCCTTCAGACTATATTTTATTTAACTCCATCTTATCACAGGAATCGGATTTCTGTATACTTTTTCCTTCATCATCAAGAAATAATTAACTTTACACCAAAGCCAATTAAAATTAAACCGCCAAGCAATTCACCGTAAGCGCCAATGTATTGTTGAAAGCGCCTACCCATAATTAAGCCGCTCCACGCCAAAATGGTACTTAAAAGTCCGATTAAAGCTACCGTAACTGCCGTTTTCGCTCCAAGCATGCCGAGCTTAGCCCAGCCGAAAAACTGTCCAAGCTTACACCGCATGCAAAGAAAAACAACCCCCATCCAATCGGTTTTATAACGAAGTGATCGTCATTTTTAAAAGATGAGAACACCATTTGGAAGCCGATAAGAAAAAGAAGACCTCCTCCAATAATACTTGTAATAAAGCCAAAATAAAGCGAAAGCCATTTTCCTGCCCAAATGCCGAGCAACGGCATAATAATATGAAATGCACCGATCGTTAAGCCTATTTTAAAAATTTGCCTCACATGCAGCTTAAGCATCCCCATTCCGAGAGTCACGGAAAAAGCGTCCATGCCTAGAGCACCTGCCATAATGAATAATGTTATCCACTCTTCCATTTATCACCGCTCCTTGAACATGCTTATTCATGTCTATGCATGTCCAAGGATAAATAGACAGCTTGTTTATATTCATTTATTCTACCTTAAACGATGCGGCCTCCTGCTGCTTTTTCGAGTCGATTCATAATAGCGACACCGACTCCTTCAACCGGAAAGGTTTCCGCATAGATCACTTCGATCCCTCTTTCATCAAACTGTCTCAAGCTTTGGTACAGCTGCTTGGCTACACTTTCCAAATCGCTGCGCCTCCCGCAGGCGATAACCGTATCTGCCCGGTAGCTTGCTTGACTTTCTACCGTTGTTAAAATTCCGACTTTATGGCCCTCCTGCTGGGCTCGGTTTACGTAAGACTGAATTTTCGCTTGCTCCTGCACAATGATTAGCTGACCGTTCGGTGCATAGTGTGTATATTTCATCCCCGGTGAGCGTGCGACCTCCTTCGCGCCGCTCAGTACAGGATCAATCGTGATCGGTCCGATCACTGCTTCGATCTGCTCTTTAGTCACTCCGCCCGGACGGTATAATATAGGCTCATCCGTTGAGACGTCAAGAACCGTTGATTCAATGCCAACTCCCGTCTCACCGCCATCCAGAATCCCAGCAATCCGACCATTCAAATCTTCTAAAACATGCTGAGCTGTTGTCGGACTTGGTCTTCCAGACAGGTTAGCGCTCGGGGCAGCAAGGGGAACTCCTGCCTCTTCAATGAGTGCAAGCGCCAAATAATGGTTTGGCATACGAACAGCGACCGTCGATAGACCTGCTGTCACATTCTCAGCCACTGCGCCCTCATTCTTCACAATAAGCGTAAGCGCCCCCGGCCAGAAGGCTTTGATTAGAGCCTCTGCCTTATATGATACATGAGAGACGAGCTGGTCTAGCTGCTCTCTAGTAGCAATATGAACAATGAGTGGGTTGTCGCTCGGTCGTCCCTTCGCTTCAAATATTTTTTTGACCGCCTGCGGATTCACCGCACTCGCACCAAGTCCATATACGGTTTCCGTCGGAAATGCGACGACTCCTCCTTTTTTTATCCACAGTGCTGCTTCCTTTATTGATCGATCATTTTTTATTTCGATCCTCTCTTTATCCACAATCCACTTTTTTTGTCTGTTTATAACTCATCTCAATCTCTCCTATCCTACCCATTCTGCTCGTCTTTTTCTCAATTGTCAAACCCCTGTTCATAAATGGCTTTCACCCTTGATATAAAAGAGTTAATTGGACATAATAATATTCTTAAAACAATTTTTCCAAAAATCAAAAAATAAGTTATCCACATTTGTGGATAACTTGTAGATAACCTGATTATTCGCCAAAATATTTCTACTGCCCACCAACTAATTCACAGCACCAGACTAAGACACCCTCTCCAAGCAACTTTTTAAAATTAGGCAGCTGCTGAACTAATGGTGAAACATCCTTTGGCTCCACTTCGGAAAAACCTAGCTCATCAAAAAGCGAGGAACCTGATTTAGCACACATATATATCGATTCAAGCCCTATCTTTTGCGCGTATGCAAGGGCGACCTGTAAAAATTCAAGGCTCAACTTTGCGTTCCAATGTGCGGAATCAAGGATGAGTGAGCGGAGCATCCCTGTAGAACCCGTTTTTTTCAACACCGACCATGCCGATTAACATTTGTTGCTCATTTTCGACGACGAGAAATTGGGGCTTATCTTGCTCCTCCCCTGTAATGGATACTCCTGCTTTTGTCATAAGCCGCTGAATTGACAAATAATCACGCTGACTTGCTTCACGTACAAGCATACTGATTGCACCTCCAATAAACAGCTCTGCATTGACCGTTTATTCATACTATGCATGGCCTGTCCAAATTATGCTAAACCAAAAACGGTCAACCTCATTAAGGTTTAACCGCATTGTTCATACTAGGCCTCATCCTCACCGATTTAAAAAAAGCGTTAATGACCTCATACACGTCTAAATTATCCATCTGCTCCAGCATACCCATCAGTTTTCTTTTTTTCTTTTAAATGGCCTTCAAGGACAATTTCTACTCTGCCATTACTGTCAATGAGTACAGCCTGAACTTTAAGCGCATCAATTAAAATTCCAGCAATGACAGCCACTTGCTGGGGCGTTAAATTGTTATTTTCTTCACAGGAAGAAGAGCCTTTCCTTGCATTTGTCACGCTGCACCACCTCTAAGTAAGTCAAGAAATTATTTCCTGGCTTCCGAACGTGTCCTCTCCCTTTCCTAACATGAATATACCTATAATAATTAGTACAATCACCATTAGAGCTTGCGATTTACTGCCTTCATCAATCATCAAAAAAGCCTCCTTTTTTTTACTGGGCTATTTTCAATGTATGTTTACGATACGAAAAAGTGCTCCGACAATAACAATCAAGTCATGATTTATATTGTTCAACGAA
>BAXO01000071.1 GCA_001310555.1 Bacillus sp. JCM 19058 | reverse complement strand
GTCTTTTAATCCTGGTAATATCGTGGTAAAATTCATATACGCGCAGCTCCTATCCTTTACTTGTTTCTCAACAATTCAAGGATACTGGATAAAGGAGGCTGCGTGTATTTTTTTTACCTCAATTGTTCCTCGACCCCAACATATATTGTAGAGCCATAAAAAATTGAGATTCAGAAAGATATGTCAAACTAATAAAAATCTACTACAAAAAAAATTTATAATGGGCAGATTAATGGAAGAAAGGGTAAAATATGCTGATTCTAATATATAGAGAAGGACATTAGAAAATGATTATTATGAAATTTAAGGAAACTGATACTAAAGAAATTGTTACTTTATTTTACGAAACAGTTCATTCAATTAATTTGAACGATTATTCGCAAGAGCAATTAGATGTTTGGGCAACCAAGGAGGAAAAAGAAGCGAAAATCAATTCGTGGAAAGTTTCATTAGGTCAAAATATATCATATGTTGCAAAAATTAATGATGAAATAGTAGGCTTTAGTGACTTGACCTATGATGGGTACTTAGATAGGCTGTTTGTTCATAAAAACTTTCAAGGTCAAGGTATAGCTTCTTCGTTGGTTGATATGCTTGAGAACGAAGCGAAAAAGCTAAGTCTTTTAGAAATTGATACAGATTCAAGCATTACAGCTAAACCATTTTTTGAACATAGAGGCTACAATATTGTTCGTTTGCAAACTGTTGAAACGTAAAGGTGTCAAATTAACTAATTTTAAAATGAGAAAAAATTAAAATTCTAATTTTTAAAGTTAATAGGTGCAAGAGCTTAAGAACAGGGCTGCTATTTAGTAGCCTTTTTATAAAGCTATAAGCGATGGCAAAATAATATTCATCGCTTATAGCTTAGCTTTATAATTCCTCACCTTTCTATTCTTAAGAAGAACGCTCCACAGCCACCGAAGGATCCTCTACTTTCTTAGCTTTAATATAGTTAACAGCATAAATCGCAACAATAATCCCAACTCCAATAAAATTCGTAATCATCTCAGGAATAATTGCCATAATGGAAGCTGCTCCAAGTACAATTCGATTAATAACCCCTAAATTCGTTCTAATATACCTTCTACCGCGGCACTAATGGCGATAACCGCAATAGTCGAAGAAACCAGCACAATCGCGATATCCGATACCGATGCAAAAGCGAAATCTGTTGCATTTGCCGGAAGTCCTGTTGCATCAATTAAGAGCATGGCGTGATCATAAACAAATATAAACGGAACAAGGAAGCCTGCTACGGATAACCTTAGTGAGATTATACTTGTTTTCATCGGGTCTCCCTGGGCCAGTCCAGATGCAGCAAAGGAGCTAGTGCTACAGGTGGCGTAATGTTCGCGAAAATTCCGAAGTAGAATACAAATAAATGTGCTACAAGAATTGGTACATCAAACACTGCTAGTGCAGGTGCTGCCATTGTCGCTGTAATAATGTAAGCAGGAATTGAAGGCAAGCCCATTCCTAATACTAGCGAAGCAACATAGTTAAGATTAATGTTAACAGAGAGAGCCCTGACCAATGCTTGTAATAGCGGATGTTAGTGTCGCACCAAACCCGGTTAAGTTTACGGAACCAATTACTATACCTACAACCCCACAGGCAATAATCGTTGATAGAGATTGTCTTGTTCCAGTTTCTAATGCTTGAATGATATCTTTTGGATACATTCTTGTATGCTTTCTCATCCAAGACACAACGATAGATACAAGAATGGTATAAAATGCAGCATAGGAAACAGGGACACCAGCGAAAAGCATAGCGATTAAACTAATAAGAGGAATCATTAAATGCCAGCCGCTCTTCATGACTTTTTTTTCACTTCAGGAAGGTCTGCTTTAGGTAACCCTCTTAAGTTTGATCGACCTGCACGGTAATGCACTTGCATGATACTCGTTATGAAAAACAGGAATGCTGGAATTATTGCTGACAGCGCAATGGTCCCGTAAGAAACCCCTGTCGTTTCCGCCATAATGAAGGCGCTTGCTCCCATAATCGGTGGTAAAATCTGTCCGCCAATGGAGGAGCTGGCCTCTACGGCCCCTGAAAAGTTTTTGTCATACCCAATTTTTTTTCATTAGTGGAATCGTGAAAGCGCCTGTACTTACAACGTTTCCAACAGCTGTACCGTTAACTGAACCCATAAAGGCACTGGATAAAACAGCAACCTTTGCAGGTCCACCTTGTTTATGACCAGCTAAAGCAAGTGCTAGATCATTAAAAAATTTACCCATTCCGGATTTTGCTAGGAAAGCCCCGAACAAAATAAATAGGAAAATAAATTGCACGGATGCACCAATTGCTGTTGAAAATAGCCCTTCCGTTTTGGTATACATTTGTCCGAAGATATCTGCTAAATCAAATGGTCTAGTTAAAAGCATTCTCGGAAGCCAATCTTGATTACTAAAAAAAGGATACATTAAGAATAAAAATGCTAGTATAGGCAAAATCAAACCAGTCACGCGGCGTGCTGCTTCAAATACTAGGATCAGAGTAAGAATGGCCATTATTATATCCGTTGTATTAGCAATCCCACCACGCGTGGAAACAATATCCCCAAACACATTATACAAATAAACAAAGGAACCAATACTTAACGCAAATAAGATCCAATCGTAAAATGGCACCTTCGTTCGATCTTGTTTTTTATAGGTTGGATAAAGTAAGAATACCAATGCCAACCCAAACGTTAAATGAAAACTACGTTGCAAGAGGGTTGGAAGTGGGTTAAATGTAACATAAAAGTGAAATAGAGCATAACCAATCGTTAAGAGGCTAAAAAACCATATAAGCCCTTTGTTGTTCCAAATCCTTGTATTTGAATCTACGTCATACTTTTCCAGTACCCTTTGTACCTCTTTATTTGGAATTTCAGTATCGGTTATTGCTTTCGGTGCCGTTGTCTCTAAATCTTTATCTTTCATAAGAAATCCCCCCTTATTATTTCCCAAATTGATATATTCCTCGCTTCAATCAATACACTTTCGTATTGATCAAAATAGTCATATAAAGGTACGTCTCGGTCACTGAAAAACAGGGTAGTTTGTACATTTTCGGAGATGGTTAAATTGAGTTCCTCATATTCTATATTAAGTTTAATTTTAATAAATCCATCTTCCGTTGTCGTTTCCAGTCCCTCATAAGGGGTTCCTGCACCAAATGTCTTAAATTTGGTCTCTGTTAGGACAATTTTTTCATTTTCTCTTTCGTAGGTTTCAAACCACTCTTCTTTTTCAATGGAATGAATCCATCCTAATTCGAACTGATCATCTCTTATAAAAAAAAGAGGCGTCTGCACCTGTTATTTCAAAAACAGGGTGGCGATAAAAAAGAAGAGGGAGCGCAATAAGTAACGCACTCCCAATCCAAATTTTCTTTTTCTTACTGCTCATTAAAGTATCTTTCAGCACCTGGATGTAATGGCGCAATAAGCCCCTCTTGAGCATGGTCTAACGAAATTTCTGAAGCAGCTTGGTGAGAGTTGGCTAATGTATCTAAGCCTTCAAAGAATTCTTTTGTTAATTTATAAATATCATCATCACTCATGTCACTGCGTACAACGAGAGCATTTGGCACTGCGGCAGTTGGAATTGGATCGTCGTTATTATATGTTCCAGCTGGAATTTCAAGTGCCACGAAGTATGGATGCTCACCTACAATGGCGTCAACTTGCTTTTGCGTTACTTCTACAATGTTGATATTCAATGTCTCAGATAGTTCTAAGACGGAAGCATTCGGCAGACCACTTGTTAAGAAAGCTGCATCAAGACGGCCTGAATTCAAACCGTCAGAAGCTTCAGCATAGCCAAGATAATCTACTTGAAGATCATCGTACGTTATGCCGTTGCCATTTAATAATGCGCGGGCATTGAGCTCTACTCCTGATCCTTGGTCACCAACAGCAACCCTTTTACCTTTTAAATCCTCTAATGTTTCAATTCCAGCATCTGCGCGCGCTACAATTTGAACCACGTTCGGATAAAGGTTTGCAATCTGTGAAATACCTTCTACTGGTTCTGAGAAACTTGCTTCCCCGTTTAAAGCCTGGCTTAATGCATCACTCATAACAAAAGCCATTTCTACTTTATTGTCTACCATTAAGTTTATATTTTCAGCAGACGCTCCTGTTGTTTGTGTTCGTGAGTTAACATCAAATGTTGATGAATATCTATCTGCAAGCGCCGTACCTATAATATTGTATGGTCCAGATGAACCACCAGTTGCAATCGTAACAATATTTGTATCTAATCCATCCTCGCTCGTTCCTTCACTTGCTCCAGAGCCGCCTCCACAGGACGCAAGTATGAGAGCTAATAAACCGGTTATAAGTAGAACAAACCATTTCTTCCTCATAGAAAGCCCCCTATTTAAATTTAATTAAGCGGTTTCATTATATTTCTCTAGTAGAATTTTGTCAATTAAATCTATATAAGTGGCACTAAAGGATTATGAGAGTAAGTGTCTAATACCTATGCGTGTGGGAGGCGATCCAAATGAAGAACATCCTCTGCACTGACAACCAGAATCCAAAAATTCAAAGTAGCAATCAAACCGAAGAAAGATAAACGAATGTTTGAACGATACCAGGCAAAAGCGGAGAAGTGATATCATATACAGTCGTTTTCCCCTTTCATATCCTTCAACAAGATTTTTTATGAGAATTATAAACATATAAAATCCCAACTGAACTTATGCCAGTTGGGATAAAAATAAAAAGAATTTGAAACGATGTACATGATAAATATTAGTCATTTTAGTATTAAGCTAATTTTTATATTAGATTTTCAATGATCAAAAAAAATTAATGTGTTTTTACTGCTATTATTATACAGCAAATCAAATAGCTACTCCCCTTTGTAAAATTAATCGAAAAACTATAATTCAAAAGCAATAAAATTTTTAATATCTAATAGTTCACATCACATATTTAGACGGTATTGATGAGGTGTCAGTTGATATTTCTTCTTAAATAAACGGATGAAATGCTCAATGCTTTGGTATCCAACAGATGTTGCAATGTCATCGACTTGCAGTTTACTACTAGAGAGCATTTCACAAGCCTTTTCCATTCTTATTTCTTGTCGAAGATCACTAAATGATTTACCAGTCTTACGAACAATATATTTTGATAGATATGATTCTGAATAATTGAATCTCTCTGCCATCTCTTTCATTGTTATACGCTCGGAATATTCCTGAATGTATTCAAGGATTTCAATCATACGTAAGTCATTGTATTGTCTTAATTTATTCACTTTCAAGTGAATGGAATCAAACCTTAATAGTAGACATAATAATATCTCGAATAGGTTATTCACAATAATTCGATTACCAGATAATTGATTATAGTTTTCTAGAAATAGTTGCAGGTAGCAATCTAATACATCCTGATCTTCATTACTATGAAACATAAGAATACTTTTACTATCCCTTATATACAACGCATTCAGAAAGAACTCCGATACGACATTATTTCCTTTTAACAGTTTATAAAATACTTTTTGAAATGTACTTTTACGAATCATCATTTGTAGTGCTATTGTATTCTCCTTTATTATCGGCTTGTGGACAGTATTAGGTGGGATAAAAACAATATCTCCTACCACTAAATCCATATTCTTATCTTCTATTTCTAGGCACATTTTATTTTCTATAACATAAATTATTTCAAAGAAATCATGGGCCGCTAACAATTGAGGCATAAAGCGACTATATTTTCTAACCTCTATATCTTTCTTCTGATCTGACCACATGACTTCTTCTTTTTCAAATTCTTTATGCCCTTTTAACATAAATTCTTCTATATATATTTCCTTAGACATTAAATCGTTTTTATCATGTCCTTTTAAAAAAATTTTGCAATGTTTGTTCATGTTTATTCTGTTTGTATTTTCGATAAAAGATTTCTTGTTCATTATATTCTCTTAAATATTGCATCACTTCACTTTTTTTCAAGTTTTTTTTCACTTATCGCGAAACCTCCAGTCTATTTATTGCAACTACTAATGCTTTAATTGTTGCTTCCATAATATCTTCATCGATTCCAGCACCCCAATACATTTGCCCTTCAGACGAAATCCCAATTTGTGCACTAGCTAATGCTTGAGAATCATTTCCTAGTGAACTTTGCTCATACGATTCTAGAGTAAATTCAAGTTTAAAATGTGCTTTTAATGTATTACTGACCGCATCTAAACTCCCTATTCCTTTCCCTTCAATTATCATTTCTTGTTGCCCTTTCTGTAATGTTAAAATGACAGTTTGTGTTTTCCCTTTATTAAATTTATAATCGATAATTTGGAAATTTGGATGAAAATCAACATACTGATCAATAAAAATCTGATAAATTTCTTTAGCTGTTAATTCCCTATTCGTTTGGTCGGATACTTCTTTTATTGCATATCCTACAGATTCACTCATTTTATAAGGAAGTTTAATTCCATAATTTGTTTCTAATAAATAATTCACCCCACCTTTTCCTGATTGGCTATTAATTCGAATCACATCAGTTTGATAATTTCTCCCTAAATCAAATGGATCAACCGGAATATATGGCACATCCCATTTATCGATATTATTTTCCTCTCTATATTTCATTCCCTTAGAAATAGCATCTTGATGTGATCCTGAAAATGCAGTGAAAACCATTTCTCCAGAATATGGCTGTCTTTCATGAACAATTATTCTTGTCAGTTTTTCATATCGCTTCCTGATTTCCTCCAAATTATTAAAATTCAATTTTGGGTTATATCCTTGTGAATACATATTCATTGCTAAAGTAATTAAATCTACATTTCCTGTACGTTCGCCAATGCCAAACAATGTACCTTCTACTCTTTCGGCACCAGCTAAAATACCATATTCTGCATCACTCACCCCGCAGCCGCGATCATTATGTGGGTGAACTGATAGTGTTACACTATTACGGTAGGACAAATTTTTATGGATATACTCGACTTGATTTGCAAAGATATGGGGCATTGAATACTCAACAGTTGTCGGGATGTTAATAATTGCTTTACGATTAGGAGTCGGTTTCCAAACATCTAAAACACTATTACAAATATCTAGAGCATAATCTACCTCTGTTCCTGGAAAACTCTCCGGACTATACTGAAAATAAAAATCACCTTCTGTTTTTTTCAGCCAGCTCTTTTACTAAAATTGCTCCATCAATTGCTATTTGTTTAATTTCATTTTTAGTTTTCTTAAACACTTGTCTTCTTTGTGCTTCTGAAGTCGAATTATATAAATGAACAATCGCTCGAGGTGCTCCCTCAATTGCTTCAAACGTTCGACGTATAATATGTTCTCTTGCTTGCGTAATAACCATTATTGTTACATCTTCTGGAATTATATTATGATGAATTAAAGTGCGTAAAAACTTAAATTCTGTGTCAGAGGCTGCCGGAAATGCAACTTCAATTTCTTTAAAACCTAAATCCACTAGCAGCTGAAACATTTCAAGTTTTTCTTCTAAGTTCATAGGGATAGGTAGCGCTTGGTTCCCATCTCGCAAGTCCACACTACACCATATCGGAGCTATTTCTATAGTTTCTTTCCTCACCCAATCATAAGATAGGTTCGGTGGTAAATAGTATTTCTTTTCATATTTTTTATAATTAAACATTGTCTATTCCTCCCTATATATAAAATATAAAAAAGCCTTTCATCTCCAATACTTTTTGGAGACGAAAGACTTCTTCTTACGCGGTACCACCCCTACTTCACGATAATGATAAATTATCATGCACTCATCAAGACATAGGTTTATGTTACCCTATATCTTTTCTCCATAACGGCGGCATTCCGTCCTTAACTACTCTGTTTCATTTCATCAAGGCTACTCGAAGGTGAGTTCCTTACCTCTCTGTCATTGCTTCTCATCATCCAGCAACTTTCTGTAAACATCTTGGTAAGTACTAGTCCTCGTCATCGTATTCAGATTTTTAAAATTACTTATATTATAGCAGGCTTTATCAAAAATGATAGTGGCGGAGATATCTTTATTAATTGATTTATTTTGTACAATGAAGAGTTGAGAAATATATTGATTATAAACTTATGGGAAATTATTATTTCCACTATACACTTGAGTTGTGTAATTAAAATGATCCTCTAGTTAAACCACAGAGAAAAGATCCTAAAAACAAAAATCAAGAGCTACTTGCTAGTTGGCTATAGTATAAAATTTCCGAAATGTTGGCCGTACCTCTAATCGTGAAGCCAAACTTCTATTAATTTTTCCATTTACCCATACGTTCGATACTTTCTGGTAAATTCCACTTAGGTTTTTAGGCAACAGCTAATGCTTCCTTTATGTTGTTTAAGAAGCCGAGCTGGTTATAGTGGTAAATGTAACATAGTGTTAAAATGTTAAGAAAGGGTTACCGTCAAGAAAATGCCGATTTACAACGCTAAGCCCATTTTTTTGACGATTTCTAAGGAAGAAATAGGTCCTTCATTTTTCAATGTCGAGGGGAGCCGATAACCCCGATTTACAAAATCGTAGAGCGATTTAAGCAAGCCTGTAAAGAGCTTCAAACCGTGGGCTTATTGAACGGTTTGAATTTACGGGGAGAAGCAAGGGCTGACTGAGCATTATTTGACGGTAACGAAAAATCACACGAGCAGTATTTTAGGCGAACAATAAAGCGCTTCGGATACCTATAACGGAAACGACAAGGAGGGATGACATGAAAGAGAGAACACTTCGCTCGGAAGGCTGCGAGCTTCATTATTGGGTGAAGCAAACGGATTCCTACAAATGGATCCTGTTTTTGCACGGAGCCGGCTGCGACCATCGCATGTTCGAACGGCAGTTTCCGGCAATACCAGAGGATTTCAATATTGTCGCATGGGACGCCCGGGGCCATGGGCGGTCGCAGCTCGATCCAGGCAAGCGATTTCATTATCAGGACATGCGGACGGACTTCCGACGGCTGACTGAGCATTATGATGAAGGAGATTGTCCTGATTGGGCAGTCAATGGGTGGAAACCTGTCCCAAGACCTGCTGGTCCAATATCCCGAACAGATAAGGAAGGTCGTTCTTATTGGCTGCACCGACAATGCCCAATCACTGTCTTATTCGGAGCGTGTTCAATTGCGCTTGGCCATACCGATCTTAAGGCTGATCCCATGGGCATCGCTGGCGAAATTGAGCGGCGACGCTTGCGGTGAAACAGAATATGCCAAAGCCTACACCCGCAAAGCCATGATGTCTATGGGTAAGCAACGTTTTCTGGACGTCATGCAGACGCTTCGCGTTGCACTGCGGCATGAGCCGCAATATACGTTCCCGATTCCCGTCCTGCTTATACTTGGAGAGAAGGATAAGACAGGCAACATTGTGAAGACCATGTCAAATTGGCCTCGCAAAGACCGCAACGCTGTCCTGAAGCGGATTCCAAATGCAGGACACAATGCAAACATGCAATTTTAGCCTTTAACTCAAAACGACTAAGAATTTGGCTGTGGTATTTGATGGAAGGAATCACTCGCATATATTAACCATGGGAAGTAGCGGCAAGAGAGGCCATTGTGAGTGTTTTTGGTCATCCCCACGAAAGGTGGAATAAGGAGTACTTCCCAAAAAGACTAGGAAAGTACTCCTTAAATATTACTTACAATGTATACTAGGGTTTTTAATTGAGAGATAAGAGCTTCAATCACTCACTGACAATTAGCTAGCTTCTGCTTCTTCGATGACCTCATCTGGAATATTAATGCCGTCAATGTCATTTATTCGATCAAATGCGAGTTCAATTTCATTATAGGCATTCGATTCGCCATCATCTACTAAAATCTTGAATGCAAATGTCACCATCCAATGTGTTTCTTTATCAATCATGACGGTAAGGGATTGTTCCACCACATGTTGCTCAATATCGTACTCATGCAAGTTTAAATAAAACGACTCTTGCAATGCATCGTAGATCCCTGAATCATCACCGTCATAATAAATTTCGTAATGGTCACTCTCCTCCTCAATGGACACCAGATGCATGATGTCAAGGAGGGCGTTGGCCACTTCCGTATAATTCGGCTGAAGCTCTTCACTTGCACGACTGAACCAGCCGGCGTTATCGGAATTGGTATACATGGTGTCGCCATCCTGATAAAATTCATGATAGATCAGAGTATCGTCGTCTTCTTCACGGGTTGCTTCAGCGTATCCAAGTGAAAAATCTTCATAATACTCACCTTTCATCGTAACATTGGCGGATGTTCGCTCATCCATTGATTCTTCTCCGGTATCCATAAGAAAATTGAACGCATAGTTTCAACGTTTCCAATCGCTTCTTCAAAATGGGTCAATAGATCACCCTCATCTAGTTCGCTTTCCGTTTCATTTTCAGCTATTCCGTTTTCCTCATCATTTTCAGCTATTCCGTTTTCCTCATCATTTTCAGCTATTCCATTATCTTCAGATGACTCATCGTTTTCTTCTAACTCATTTCCTCCTCCTATCTCTTCTGTTTCCGTACGATCACTACAAGCAGCTAATAAAAACAAAAAAAGTAACTGACAAAAATAAAATACGTGTATTCTTCATTACGTACCTCCAAATATTCAATTTGGACAATAGGCAAAACAAATAGCTAAGCCTCATTTTGACTATTATTATACAACAACTTTTCAAAAAGACCTACTGACAGGAAAGCTGCTCTAGTTCTCAGGCTCTTCACCAATAAAAGTAATTGTATTGCTTCAAAACTTGGGGAGAAACCTACCTCTTAATTTACCATTTAAGCCCTAATTCATCGCAATATTTATCTGCTTCGATCAAACAATTTCTCCACTAACGCACCCAATCGTTGAATAGTAAATTATAAAGGACAATAATAATTTATTATATGCATAAGTCGTTCATACCTCTCAGATGATACATTTTCAGATAATCTTGCTCCTGCAATAATTGGAGCCCATTGAAAAATTTCTTCCCTAGACAAATCACTTTTCTCCAAATATAGTCGTAAATACATTTCAGCTAACTCTACTGTGAATTGTGAATACAGAAGGTATGTCCGGTAAATGTCAGCACGAATATCACCTCTGCTTGAATCAACCCAATCTATAATTGTCACTTCACCATTATCTGCAATAATCAAATTAAAAAAAATGGAAATCTCCATGACAAAGTCTATTCTCAAATGTCATCGAGTCCAATTTCTGTAATAAAAGAGATTTATGTCGTTCATCCAAATTAGTGGTCAACTCAATTTGATGTCGTAATTTTTCAGACATCGGTTCAAGTGAATCATCAATAATCATATGTATTTTTCGTTGGATATCAATAGAGACATTCATGAAATGTTCTGCTTGGTCCATGTTTTCAGAAATGATATCACCTATTGTTCTACCTTTAATATACTCCATTATTATAGCTTGTTTTCCGTCTATTTCTGTAACATCTAATACTTTAGGAACATTAAGGCCATACGAGTAGGCAATTCTTTGCTTATTTGCTTCATATAATGATTCCGTTATAGGCAAAGATTCGTTAAATACTTTGAAAATCTTACCATGATCAAGATAAATCTTAGCTGTATTTCCTATTGCGACTGTGTCCCCTAGTTTCACTGGCTTTCTCTCCTTTTACTTATTCTAAATATGTTGTCATAAAATCTGAATCTTAGTTTTCTTTTCCTAAACCGCCCCTAAGTCCGCTCGGAATCTGGTATAAATTGAAGACGAGTCATTATACAATTGAAGTTTTAGTATATAGATTGTTAAAGGGAAAGCTATTATCTATCATTTTTTTATAACGGCAAGAAAAAATCCCACCAATTTAAAACGAAAGAAAAAAGAATAGTAGGAGGATGCTACGATGAAAGTATTAAATGGAATAAACAGCGTCATGAACAAAGGAATGAAG
This sequence comes from Bacillus sp. JCM 19058, assembly GCA_001310555.1. The sequence continues at coordinate 16,101 of BAXO01000071.1, read as the reverse complement.
AAGTGTCAAAAATATATCCAGAAGGAATTCATGGTGCTACTAAGTCTTTCTTGAAAACAGATGATATAGAAGTAGAGATAGCAACATTAAATGAACCAAATCACGGATCACCTATAATAAAGTACGTAAAAAGAGAATAAAGGAAAATCCATCGTCAACTCCGCAAAGAAAAGTGTCGAGCAAACCCAAGGGAGTGAAAACGATGGCTTATTCGAATTTTACCGTATCTTCAGAACAAGTGCTACCGCAATTCATGGCAGAGCAAAACCCCATGTAGCTGTTTGAACAGCTGATGGAATCTGAATTGGCAGCGTAGATTCAAGCTCAAAAGTCAGAACGTACTAATGAATTTATAATCATCACATTATGCGAAATGAAACTGAGGTGTACGCCGATAGAATAAACTGGTGGTGAACCGATAAACTGGCAACAAATAGATTCTGCTGACTGGTACGTTTCTGTTACATGCGTTCGCAACCAGCAGATCCATACCCCCGTGCTCGTCTTGAATTCGTCTGAATAACGCTTCAACAGCACGGTCGTCCGTGTGATCCAAGGGAACCACAATGCCTTTCCCGCCTCTTTCCGTCACCTGCTCTGCGGTATCCTCAGCCGTGCCCGGCAAGGGCGACGTTTTGTGGCGGGTTTCAATATCGGTGATATAGATGGTAGTGCCGGGTTCACCAGGACCAAGCAGAAAATGATCAATCTTTTTTTCAAAACTGGTTTTAGAGCAAGCGATGTAGCACGTATTAGGCTATATAGAATACGTGCTACAAGCTATTTTAATTGTAAACGACGTATTAGAGATCGTTTTGCTAGTTTTCGTTACGACCAGCGCTGGTTATACTTAACTCTTTGTGGCGGCTGGGCTACGAAGCGGTTTAAATCAAGTTACCTGCACCTTTTATGTTTCGTTGTTTAATAACCGCGGGACATCATTTCTTGCTTGCGCTTCTCCACCGTTGAGCCGATTCCTTGCGTGCCATTCGGCGGAGAATACGAGGTACAATCAGAAATCCGATAACGATCCATAGTCCGAGAACTCCAAACATCTCGATATAACGCCACGATTCGCCGATCTCAGCAAAAACGGCCGTTTCTGGCAGTAGTGCAGCTCGCATGCCTAGTCCGAGCCAGTAAATCGGGAAAATCTGGGCGATGATTTGCAACCAGTCTGGCAGGCTCGTGATTGGGTAAAAAAATACCAGATATAGCTGTCAGGCCGCCAATGGGCATAATCGTTAAATTAAAGGACGAGGCCGTACTCTTGACCACCGAACCGACGACAGCACCCCAAGGGAGTGTGGCTAGTGTGCCCATAATAAAGATAACAAAGAGCATGAGCCAACCACTCCAACCGGTATCGGTTAGTCCTTGAATTAAAAACAGTCCGGGGATGAGCAGCATGATAACAGTGAGCAGAGAGTAGGTAGTGACACTGATGATGCGACTGACTAGATAACTAACCATGCCGTTTGGTGTTGCTTTTGCACGTAGTAACGTTCCATCTTCACGTTCATACGTAAGTGTTGTAGCGGCGCCCATAAAACCACCGAATACGACCAACATACCAAGAATACTAGGCAGGGCAAACATGGCCAGTGCCATGTCCGTACCGTCAATCATACGGTTTCGTTGGAAGTACAATATGATTAGAAAAACAATCGTCATAATAATATTAAACCCTAACTCCTGCGGGTTTTTTTAGCATTTGTTTAAATTCGATCCAGCCGCGTTGTACACCAAGTTTTGCTGCATGTAAGACAGGATTCATTTGATCCCCTCCTTAAAGTCCGCCAATGTGTCGGTCAGCTCACCGTTTTGCTCGATTTGTTGCACCATTTTAATATACGTATCTTCCAGGCTTGACTTATGCACTTCAAGGTCTGTAACGGTATCGCCATGTTGGGCAAACAACTGCTGCACAAAACGGGCAGCATCGTCTACGTCCTCCCGAAAGGATTCATCATCGATCTTCCAGCGTACTTCTGCGGTTCCAGCTACTTGCGCAGCTAATTCTGCGGCGCTGCCGTTGGCGACGATTTTACCTTTCGCCAAAATGATAATTCGGTCCGAAAGTTTTTCTGCTTCATGCAAATCATGCGTGGTCAGTAAAATGGTCGTATCCTCCAAATCGGCCAAACGACGGATCACATCATGAAATTCACGTCGCGCTTGTGGGTCAAAACCGGTTGTCGGCTCATCCAAGAATAAGATTTCCGGGTTTCCAATCAAGCCAATTGCAACATCGAGTCGACGGCGTTGACCACCGGATAAACTACTCACTTTTTGATTCGCTTGTGCTTGAAGACGTACTTTGGCAATCAATTCATCGGCATCCATCGGTCTTGGACGTGTAGAGGTAGAGTACGGCTCATAATAGCGAGACAAATGGACGAGCAATTCACGCACCCGCCATTTTGGGTGGTCGCGCCACGATTGCATGACGATACCGAGTTGGGCACGCCACGTCTCATCCCCGTTTTTCGGTTCAATCCCCAGCACGTTCACCTCTCCTTCAGAAGGTATCCGAAACCCTTCCAATATTTCGATCGTCGTCGTTTTTCCGGCGCCATTTGGGCCGAGTAAGGCGAGTACTTCCCCGCGCTTTACACTAAAATGAACATCTTTCAAAACATCCACATTGCCATAGCGCATTTTTAAATGGTGGACGTCAATCACGTTTTTAAACTCCTTTTCCGATACGGTTGCCATGTCCTCACCCTTTCGATTTGTCTAGCAATCTGTGCCGAAATCATCGGTGTATCTTTATAATAGACTCTGCTTAGGTCAGGGGCAAGAGTTTCTTCGCTGTACCGGCAGTAATTTTTTATCTGCTATGTTCGTGTCGTATATGCTTCACTGTTGGACGCCAATTGATGTGGGGTGCCGCTGCCGCATGTTGACTGCTGGAAATAGAGGGCGACAACCCGGTGATGGTTATCAACGTGTGGTTTTCGATCGCTTCTCCAGACAAACTGCTCGATTCCATGTACTGACGTTGACATTCTCGTTGCAAAATACCGAACGCGAGCATCGATTTTCCGGAACCGGTAGGTCCAGTGACGACGAATTTACTGCGTGGAATATTCGGATTGATGTTTTTTTAAATTGTTTTTTTTCTCGAACTGCTTGGATACGGATAACGCCTTGCATGTAGAGTCCTCCTCTTATAGTAATGAACGACTTAATTTCGTACACTTGCTTATAGCAAACCACTGCCTATCTAGCATACAACAGTGATGCAAGTGAGAATGTTTGTATAAAATTTACTGAATATTAGTCATGATTCATTTGAAAAGTTTTGCATGTTACATGAATGTTTTAAGTGATACTAGCTTTGCCCTGTTTTACTAAAAGACGGGAACCCCGTTAATTTTTTTTGTTGATATTCGTGTATATACTAACCCTATTGATCCCGTCCATAAAACTGTTTCCCTCTACTTTGGGTAGCGTCATGAAAATGCGAACTACAACGTTGAACCTTATTGAGACATTCTTACATTCGTTGATACAACTGTGCTTTGTTCTTAGCATTAATTGACTGCAACTCTTCACACTAAGATTGGTGGGAAAAACGGTGTTCTTGCACATACTATGAATTTCATTTTCCTTAAACCGTGGTTGCAGGAGAGGCATATGTGCAGCCACAATAGAAAAATACACAAAGAAGGACAATGGACGTATATCAACATTTATATGTTTGAATCAAAATAATATAGGAGTGATGAAGGTGTTATTTGCAGGCATTATCAAACAGATCCCCTTAAGAGGTCTATTTGATTTGATTAATATAGTCATTTGCAGTAATCCCGTAGATACGTTTAAACTGCCTATTAAGATGTGTCAAATCGACAAAATCAAATGCTGATATGGCTAAGTAAACATCCCTTTCTTGTTCAATTAGCTTTCTTACATTATCTAATTTATAATTCAAAAAATATTGGTATGGCGTTATTCCTGTTTGTGTTCTAAAAAACCTTATAAACTGGAATTTTGACATACCAAACTTCTTTGAAATGGACTCAACCTTGAAGTTCTTTGAAGAATAATGAATTTCTTTTTTTTATACTTGTTATCAATCTATCTTTTTGACCACTTTGATGCGTGTTAGCTGTAAAGCTATTCACCAGTTCAAAAAGAGCATCATCACATACACACTCATCTTCCTGATTAAAAATTGTTTCAACAAGCCTTAAAATATTCCTTTGTATTATACGATTGTAAACAATGGGCGTAGTAAAACGAATAGTTTCCTTTTTCTCTAACGCTTCCAATAACAAATCTTCTTCAAGATACAACATGACATACTCCAAACCTCTTTCATCGTGAGCTTTCCCATCATGAATTTGTTCAGGATTAAAAAAAACATAATCCCATTCTTATGTGACAATTGAAGATGTCCGTCTAAGTAATATTCTTGAATTCCACTCTTTGTCACACCTATCGCATATTCTCCATGTGAATGCTTCTTATAGGAAAAGTCCGTCATGCTTGCCGACAAAGCCTTTACTCTCTTGTGTTTCTTATAAATAAACTGGTTATTGTTCAAGTAAATACAACTCCATCATTAAAGCCAAATCATAACGGCAGCATACACCAAGAATAGAGCCATTACGATATTAGCCATCTTATTGTACTTTCTTAAGAATTCTTTGAACATTGCACCGAAAGTGACCCAAAGAATAAAGGAAATAAAGCCTATACTTGTTACCCCTAGAACAGTAATTATTAAAGCAAGTGTACTAGTATAATAAGGTAACACAAAACTAGGAAATAAAGTTAAAGTGAAAATAACAGGTTTAGGGTTTAATACCTGTACAATAAGCCCACGTTTAAAAGAACCCGTATTTTCAGCATTTGAATTTTTGGAAGCAACCATTTTATAGACCTGATAAGCTAAATAAAGCATATAAATCGTTCCTAAAACTTGAATATAAACAATAATATTGGGGATTAAACTCACAAAGAACGAATTTAAGATAGCAGAAGTTGTAAGTAATAAGCCAAACCCTAAAACTGACCCATATGTAAAACTTAAGCCTGCCTTCACACCGTAATTTTGTACGGTATTTAAAATTAAAATATTTGTTGTACCAGGGGTAACCGTAACGATAAAAACGTACATAATAAAAGAAAAGATATTCAATGTATGAAACACTCCCTGAGAATATTATATAAAGAAGTTACATCAGGGATCTGAATAAGAATAGTACATTATTGCGTACAACTATCTGCTTCAACTAACGGTGGATTTAGGATAAGAATGTAAATTAATTAATCGGTTTCTAAACGTTGTAGGGAATCTATTCCTCTATGCTGTCATTTGCTTAACATTGAACCCTCATTTCCCTGACTCTACCCCTGCAATAACCTAATGCATAATTCCAGACATATAATTTGAAAAAGTAATCCCTGCCAATTTAATTTTTAAAATATTCCCTACCAAATTTTAATACAAAAACCAAATTTTGGTTGGGAACCAAGCGACCTTTCACGTTTTGATTACCACTAAAATCAAATCATAGTTTCTTTAGCAGTAACAAACTCTTTTTCAGCAATCGGTTCATCGATTCAAATCCACAAATGAGCATTCTTTTAGTCGTTTTTCGAGCTATTTCTGAATCTAAGTATGGACCCCGTACAGATGGAAGTTATTTGTTGAACATGTTTCATTTGATTTGTAATCCGCATAATTACATTATCACTTTGTTCTTTTACTTTTCATTCAAACGATGGAAAGTTCCTAATTCGAAAAAGTCAGTTAATCCACCCGTGCGAAACCGACTAAAATAACTTCCAATCCATAAACAAATTGTTTATCATGGTCATCGGTGAAACGTAATTCTTTTGCAAAGGGAAGTTCTATCGGTGTATTCGCGTCTTTATTTACTTTCACAAAATGATTTTCATCTGCAACAAATGACAATATATAGTTATTCAGTAAGTTGCCTGCAGTCAGTAGATTTTGCTCAGGAACGCCGATTTCCTTTAAAGAAGTTAAGGTTTCTTGAATAAGTTTCACTCGATACAGTGTATTTGGTATCGATTTATAGAAAATTTCCGTTGCATCTTGTACCCGTAATAAAGATGTACGAAAGGCTTTTGAAATTTCGATAATCCTTTGTTTCGAAGATTCAGCCGATAATTCTAAATCCACATCTTTACATATGTAATCTGCAATCAACCCATGAGTTCAGTCTTATTTTGGATATGATAATAAAGTGATCCAGCTTTTACATTCAGTTCATTTGCAATTGCTCTCATTGATAATCCATCAAGACCATCCTTAGCCAAAATGACAATGGCTGCTTCTATAATCTTATCTTTTGTTATAAGCATTTGTATCATTTGTTATAGGAATCGCATTTGGCATGTATATAGAATTTGGAAATCAGTTTGTATTTTCTTCAGCACATGCACACATTAATCTTCTTGGATGGGTATCACTTGCGTTGTCTGGCATAATTTATCAATTGTTCCCACTTGCAGGTAATAATAAGCTGGCGGCGATTCATTTTGGGCTTCAAATGATTGGTGTTCCTTTACTGACGCTTGCGATGGTTTTATTCGGATTAGGGAAGTTTGAAATTGGTGGACCTCTGAGTGGAATCGGGGGTATGTTAGTATTTGCAGGTGTAATAATTTTTGCAATTAATGTGTTTAAAAATGTTAAGTCTAAATAGTTAAACATTATTCTGGTTAAAAATATAAAAACGCTACCTAAAACCTTGAAAACCTGAGTTTGGGTAGTGTTTTCCATTTAATCGAAATTTTTTTATTATCATGCGCAATACAATTTCCTTGTTTTATTTTAATCTTGGTATTATATGTCGAAAAGTCAAACTCAAATATCTACTTTAGCTAATAACTCTTATTCCATTTAATGGCCCGTATGAAGATCATCTTTATCGTCAAAGGACAAAAATTACAACAGCAACTTAATGCACAATTCTAGACATATAATTTGAAATCAAAAAAACCAGTATGAGCTGGTGGCTGAAAGCCTCTCTTACCGGCCAGGGCCTTAAAGGCCCGCTGATAAGGTTTCCCGTCTGCACCACATTCACTCACTAATTTTAAAGAATTTCTCTAAGGGGTTTTCTTAACCACGAAAAATTCCCTACCAAAAAAATTTGGTAGGGAACCATATTACATTTAAGGCTAGGTAAAACACTATCAAATAGGCGTTCCCTCTTCAAATCAAGTTGTATTCTTATTCCCAACCCAAGTTTGCAGGCGGCGCCAAAACGCTGTTATATCAACGTTTATTGCACCTTCAAATGCCGGAAAATAGAATATAAATTCGGATGCAAATTAACTTATTTTAATAAGAGAATATAAAAGGACTAACCAACAATCATCCGCAGTCCATCATTAAAAAGGTCGTCAACCGTCTTTCCCGCAGAAAAATATTCTTCTATGCCTGCTGCCAGTGTTGGATGTTCCCGATTGAACGATTCAACATGAAAACCTTGCATCTCCATTTCAGTGACACTTGTTTGTTCTTCAATCACATGACCGAAAGTAAAGCGGGTTGCGGTCAGAACGATCAAGCGGGATTGACGCAGGCTCACCCCCGCATTTACTAAGGTGTTCATTGCCGTCTCAGATAAATTCGACATCGTTAACGATAGATGTGCGCCTGCAACAACACGTCCTCCATCGGTATGCGAAAGCAATGCCTTACGCAAACGGTTAAACGTCTGTAGCATCCAATTTTGCCAAGGCTCGTCCTTCTTTCGTCCTGACAGAACATGAAACTCCAACTGCAAAATCGCCTCAGCCATCTCATTCACCAATGCCTTTTTATTTTTATAATGCCAGTATAATGCAGGAGCTTGAACATCTAATCTGCTTGCCAGTTTTCTAAGTGTGACTCCTTCAAGCCCGCTTTCATTAAGAAGCTCCAACGCTTCTTTTATGATTTGTTGTTTTTTTTAATGCCATGGTATATCCCTTTCATTCCACCGTATGCACTCTTGACATTATATCATAAATGGCGTATAAATTTACTTAACGTCGTTAAATTTAACAGTGTTAAATAAATTATTTCAGGGGGTTTTATCATGAAAGCAGCAGTATTACACAAAATTGGAGAAATTCCACGTTACGGAGATTTCCCAGAACCCTCACCAGATAACGATGAAACTTTGATTCATGTGAAAGCAGTAACACTTGAAAATATCGATCAGATGATGGCAAAAGGGGAACATTTTGCGAGGCATCAATTCCTTCCAGAATTACCAGCCGTCGTTGGAATCAGAGGTGTGGGCGAACGTTCAGATGGTAAACTGGTTGGATTCTCAGGTATGAAGTCTCCATATGGTGCTATGGCTGAAAAAGCAGTCGTTCCCAAAGAATCAACGGTTCTAATTCCTGATGGGATTAATGCTGAGACAGCAGTTGCTCTTCCATCCACGGCATTGACTTCGCTTTTCCCACTTAAATGGGGAGTGAAGATAAAACCTGGAGAGACCGTGCTAATAAATGGTGCGACCGGTGTTGCCGGTAAGCTTGCCGTCCAAATCGCCAAGCTCCTCGGCGCAGGACGTGTCATTGGAACCGGACGAAACGAGGAATCATTGAAACGAATCAGGGAACTTGGGGCAGATACAATTGTCAATCTCAAACAGTCGGAAGAGGAATTATTCACATCCTTCAAAAAGGAGATAAATAAGGGTATAGACATTATTTTGGATTTTTATGGGGATATCCAACAGAAACACTCATAAAAGCGTTAGCTCCGCAAGAAATAAGTTTAAGCGAACATCGAATTCAACTTGTTCAAATAGGAGAAAAATCGGGATCGAAACTTACACTTCCCGCGAGCGCTTTACGAACTTCAGGGCTCGAAATTTCAGGCGGAGCCAAAGGTATAACTCCAGCATTAATACAAGAAGGAACTGATCTGGTATGGGGGTGGTTAAAAAAAGATAAGCTTCATATGGACATTGAAATAGTTCCACTTCAAGATATCGAAAGTGTTTGGAGCTGCTCAGATTTTCAAGGGAAAAGAATCGTAATTACTCCTTAAGTTGTTACGTTACTAACTTGATAACAAACGGACAAACAGGTGACAATTGATAAACAATTGTATCTCCTTTTTAATTGGTATATTCTTTCTGATAACATTTAAAAAATAGGATATTCGGATTAATGTGTGGAATTGTCTATGCTTATTTCTATCGAAAAAATCTATTGATATTTCAAAGAATATTGAATGCATAATTTGAAATAATAATCCCTGCCAGTTTATTTTGGCAGGGATTCTGGCGAAGGATTAATATTTCCTCTATTCATTTTGGTATATATTTGTCATTTTGTTTGGGGTTTTACGCTAGGTATAGCAACGGTTTCTTTAAGCGGCCCGGACACGCAAAGCTTCCGGGGCTCACTAACTACACCAACAGCAATATAACTGAAATCAAGGCTTCCAAAACCTTAGGGTTCAGTACATTTTTATTATCCCGATAAGAAACGTACCAGATCTAGCCATTTCCCCATTGGAAGTATATTCAAGAAATTGGTTGAGTTGTTTTTCAATATAAAAAATAGAGGATGTGACAATGCTGGAATCACGTCTCTTGTTTAGTGATAAAAGTAAGTGTGTCCTTTAATTCTTCATTCTCTTCTTTGGATAATCCATTGACCTGAATCCAACAAAGGTTTTGTTGATCATCGATGCCAAATGTCACTCGATCGGTAAAAATGGCTGACGTAACAGGCGTACCGGAATGAAAATCGATACAGATTGAATGTTCGTATGTCCGCACTTCGATTTGATTTTGGTTATCATTATAACCACTGGATGGCCAATTTTCCGTTTCAACAAGCGGCACCCCTTGTTTGTTTATCCTAGAAAATCACAAAAATCATTTAAAAAAAGCTATTTATTCCGTTTATAAACTCGTCTATAATTTCAAAGTATATAAATTCATTAAAAAAACCTTTTATAGACAGGAGAAACGGAAAAACGAAACTAGGGTATGCACAGGTTTCCACTGAGAAACAATCCTTACAATTACAGAAAGACTTGCTCATAAAAGGAAGGGGTTGAACTAGAATACATATTTGAAGAAAAAGTCACGGGAATGAAAACAGAACGTCCGAAACTGGCAGAATTAATGTCTGAAAGGATGAGCAGATTGTTGTCCTTAAACTTGACCGTTTAAGACGTTCTATAAAACATCTAACTATCCGAGGAATTTGAAAGGAAAGATATTGAATTAGTTAGTATTCAAGACAAACTTGACACAACAATCGCCATAGGAAAGACGATGTTTAAAATGTTAGCCGTTCTAAGTGAAAAGGAACAGGACAGTACGAAAGTCGGATTATCCTCAGCACGTGCAAGAGGGTGTATAGGTGGCAGACCAAGGATGAGTTTAGAGTGATAAATAGTCCATTTTGTTGCATATTAGAAAAAGTAAGCATATAGAGGAGAAAAAAAAGTGCAGTTTCGTCCAACTGATATAGCCAAAAAGCTAAATATAAGCACGAGTTTGTTACGTAATTACGAAAAATTAAATCTCTTACCTGCTCCTGAACGAAGCCCGTCAGGATATCGAATCTATACGGTAGAATCTTTTCTATATTTTAAAGCCATCCGAACTCTAACCGTCGCTTATGGGTACAGCCTTACGAAAAATATAATGAATAACATTCAACAGAAAGAGTTCCATGAAGCATTATGGCTATTGAATCGAGAGCACGTTTATCTTGAAAAACAGAAGAGGCTTACAGATCGAGTTCTAAATCACATCCATAATAACCAAATGAATGGTTTTATTAAATTGCCTAAAAAGGCTGGGTAATGATTGGGAAAGCAGCTAATCAACTGGATATTCCCGAAACGACCATTCGCCATTGGTTGAAAGAAGAGCTTCTAATCGTAAAAAGAGATCCGGAAAGTAATTACCATATGTTTGATGAGGCTGCGATCCAGATGCTTTTAACGATAAAGATGATTAAAATGTCAACATGGTCACTCGAAGAAGTTCGCCATGTATTGAAACATTTTGATCCTGATTCACCAGATGAGTTATTGGAACAAGGGAAGCAATCGTCAAAAAGAATAAATGATATGATTCTAAGGCACCTAATTGCCAACAAGTATATCTATGATTTAATTTGTTACCTTAATCCACATTTTATGGAAGATTTCCCAGCTGTTTTTATGGCGAATCAAATGTATAGAAAAAAAGAAGGTGGTCATCAGGACTACCTTCTTTTTTCATAGCGAAATGTATGTGTGAGGAGATTATCATTTCTTTTACATTAGAGTACTACCATTTAGTTCTTTATAAAGTTTTATTATAAACTATTGATTAATTAACTATAAAATTTAGTGAACTTTAGATGTTGCTTAAATGTAATAAAATGAATGAGTAAGATCAAAAAACCTAGAGAGGATGAATAATAGATGACTATTCTAGTGACAGGTGCTACAGGAACAGTCGGGAGACATGTTGTAGAACAACTCGTTCAACGAGGACAGCCCGTAAGAGCCATATCTCGAAATCCAAAAAGAGCCAATTTGCCAGAGAGTGTTGAAGTGATTTCAGCAGACCTCAATAACTCAGGTACTTTAAAACAGGCACTTCAAGATGTAATGAGTATGTTTTTAATTGTGTCAAGTGATCAAGCAAATGCAAACTTACAAACAGACCCAAAAATTGTAAAAATGGCTGAAGAAGCTGGTGTACAAAAGATCACGGTTTTAGTGGGCTTTGAAGAGGGGCCTGTAGAAGACGCATTAAAGAATAGCAAAATGAAATGGACGTTGCTAAAACCAACAGAATTTATGAGCAATGTCCTTGAAGACTGGAAAGAATCCATTCGATCTGAAGGAATGATTCAAGAGCCCTTTGGCGATGCTCAGAGCGCAAGAGTACATGAGGCAGATATCGCTTCTGTTGCCGTTACTGCCTTATTAGAAGATGGACATGAGGGAAAAAGTTATCCCTTACTGGCCTGAATGCTTAACGCGACGGGAAGCGATCCAAATTATTAGCGAAGGTGTTGGAAAACCCATACATTTTGTAGAATTGACGAAAGAACAGGCTATACAACAATGGCAAGAACAAGGCTACCAGAAGAAGATATAGAATTTCTGCTTTATATTGGTCAGAATCCGCCAAAAGAAGGATACACGGTTGTCCCTACTATAAAAGAAGTTACTGGAAAACCCGCTAGAACCCTTGCAGAATGGGTAGCCGAGCATAAAGACGAATTTCTATAAAGTATTTTATAGCCATTTCGTACCCTGGCGTAACAACCAGGGTATTTAACGAAAATCAGTTGGGGAGTTGGTCAGACGTGGATGTCATCAAGGTGAAAAAACTCAAAAAGTCATTCAATGGAACAGAGGTTGTAAAAGGCATCGACCTAAATGTGAAAAAAGGAGAATTATTTGCCTTACTTGGACCTAATGGCGCAGGCAAAACAACTACAATAAATATGTTATCGACACTACTAAAGCCCGATAGTGGAGAGGCATGGATTTCAGGGAAAAACTTGAGCACTGAAGTGAAAGAGGTTCGAAAAAAAATTAGCCTTACCGGTCAATTCGCTTCCTTAGATGAAGGTCTAACAGGCATACAAAACCTCATTCTCATTTCTAGACTCCATGGCTACTCGAGAAAAGAAGCAAGCAATGTTGCTGAGAGGCTGCTTCAATCTTTTGGCCTTGCAGAAGCCAAAACCCGTTCTATTTCCGAGTACTCAGGCGGGATGCGACGACGTCTAGATATTGCTGCGAGTATGGTTACACAACCCGAGCTAATTTTTCTAGATGAACCAACAACAGGGCTCGATCCTCAAAGTCGTATACAAGTTTGGGAAGTCGTACGTGAATTGTTGAAACAAGGGACAACTGTATTGTTGACCACGCAGTACTTGGAAGAAGCAGATCAGTTGGCTGATAGAATTGGAGTCATTGATCATGGTGAAATTATTGCTGAAGGAACGCCTCAACAATTAAAGGCTTCCATTGGCCAAAAGACATTATCTATCCAATTCAAAGAGCTATCCAATCAAGAGCAAATGATTCGTATTTTATACGATCATCATGCAGTTAATATTTACCCAAGCGAAAGTCCTCTCGTTTTCAAAATTCCGATACAAGAAGCTAAAGGGGCAAATGAAATTATTCAAACCCTATTCCTTCAACATTATTCGATTGAGTATTTTTCATTAGAAGAACCAAGCTTAGATGAAGTGTTCTTAACATTAACAGCATCAAAAAAACTAGGAGGTTGACACTCATGGAACCAACAAATAGCACAAATACACTAACAACCAACTCAATTCCTAAAAGTCTGACTTCATTTCGCGCTACTTGCATTTTCATTTGGAGATCGGTTCAGCATACAAAAAAAACAACTTGTTCAGTTATATCAGCGAGTCTGCTCTCGGCCCCATTATCATGTTGGTTATCTTTAATTATTTGTTTGGTGGAGCAATTGCCGGATCAACAGAAAATTATATTCAGTTTCTCTTACCGGGAGTTCTTGTCTTAACGGTTGTACCGATGACTGTCTATAGTGGTACAACGATTGCTTTGGATATTTCCAAAGGGGTAAACAACAGGTTTCGCACCATGCCCTTTTGGCAACCTGCAGCGATTTTCGGTCCCCTTGTTACAGATGGATTGAGATATGCAGTGGCGGTATGTGCTGCTTTAGCAATGGGAATTTTACTTGGTTTTCGACCAGAAGGTGGTATTTTAGGAACATCCCTAGCGATACTGTTCGTTCTTTTCTTTGCCTTTAGTGTCAGCTGGGTATTCTCAATGATTGGCGTAATCGTCAAAAAGCCAGAAACGGTTTCAGGATCAAGTATGATCTTCATCTATCCTCTTCTTTTTGCTAGCAATATTTTGGTAGACACTTCTACGATGCCTAAATGGATACAAGTCGTTGTTGATTTAAATCCTGTGAGTATCGCATCTACAACTGTAAGAGAGCTGATGTCTGGAAGTGCAAGCGTATCAGAAATTGCGGCTGGTATTGTTGTTTGTCTACTCATACTCATCGTATTTGTCCCTCTGACCGTCTACCTTTATATGACAAAGAATAATCGGTAACGATGGTTTCACGCTTCTAAAAGAAATGGACGGTACGATCTTCTTCTGTTCAGCTGTTTCCTTCAGCTTGGACAAGTGGGTGAATGGGTCACCAAACCCCTTTTAAACATTTCCAAAACTCTCTATTATAAGAATGCTGCCAATTATCGTTTCACAGAACCTAAAACAAAGGCAAGTATTCGTTAAAAACAAGCGAGGATACACAGATTGAACATTACAGCAGCAACCAATATATGAAGACCACTTATCAAAAATGTACCATAACTGTACCACGGGCAATATAAAAGCCTTAAAAACCTTGTGTTACCAAGGTTTTTAAGGCACCTATTACTATCCTACTCCGTTTTAAGGGTTCTAGGTATTGAGCAAGTCGTTGATTTTAAAGGCTTTTAAGGAAATATCCACTCATATAACCGCTTCTCGTTATGGAATTACACCTACCTGTTTCCTAATTCATTTCAGTCTATTAGTTTGCCATTTTCCATAGGTTAGCGAACGCCACAACCATTCGCATGGACCAAAGCGAAAGTGACGCAGCCAATATTTGCTGATAACGATTTGGATTGCAAAAATGACACATGACAATAAGAACCCTACGAAGGCACCCACTTCCCCGTACAATCCAAATCCATAATTATAGAATAAAAAGGAACATACTACCGATTGCAATAAATAATGTGTTAGTGCCATGCGCCCTATATCCTGCAGCGGAGATAATCGTTTGCGCCATACTTCTTTTTGAAGAAGTTGAAATAAAGTGGTTATATAAAAGATACTCATAGCTGGTCCCGAAATAAGTGCACCTGCGAAATGTGCATAGTTGTAACCGCTCTCCTTCACATCCACTTGAACATGGAAAATGACCTGACCAATTAAGAAAATACTCCCTATTAAACCACTGTAGAACCAAAACCTTCGTAAAAGTCGATTGTCGGACTTCAAACGATGAAACCAGCCCTTTCGCCACACATAAGCACCCAGCAAGAACATGGAAAATGTCATTGGGATTAATGTCACACTACTCTCCTGCACCATCGACATATCCACTATACGCTGCTGAAGCATATCCAGATAACTTCCCGAACCGTAAGCATGGTAAGAATCGTCAATCAATTGATGGATTGCCTCAGTCGATGGAGCTAGTGGTGGTCCGAACGTGACAACCTGAGGAGCAAATGTGTTCATTGCAATCCAGGCAGCCGGAATCACCAGCAAACTGACTGCCTAGATGAGCAGTGTTCTTGGCTTGCTATGTCTAAATAACAAGAGGAAAAAGCCTAACACGGCATAAACAAGTAATATATCTCCGAACCAAATGAAATAGCTATGGATAAGACCAATTACCATCAGTACGGAAAGTCTTCTTATATAAAGTGTCACACCATCTTTTCCCTTTTGTCTGACGCGTTCAAGAAAAATCATAAAACCGACACCGAACAAAAAAAGAAAACAATGTGATAAATTTGTAATCGACAAAGAGGTAAATCAGTTGCTGTACCACCTGATCCACACCTCCCTCTACACCGCCTCCTTCAAGCATGCTGGTATATAAAGATGGGGAAGAAAATAATGGTATATTTGCGAGCAAAATTCCGAACAATGCAATACCACGCAAGATATCAATTTCTATCATTCGTTCCTTACTTTTGATTGGTGTCGTATTGACCTGACTATAAAGTGAATTTACAGCATTCACTTTCCTCACCTCTCTTTGGTGAAAGTGTTTTATAACTTCATCAAAAATGTCGTACAGTACTTTGACTCTCAAGATAATTTGCTATCCAGACTTTGGGATACAGAGGATACAACTAGCGATTTGAAATTTTAGAATTGCTCTTTGACAAAGAAAGCATGGAAGATAACACCATGCCCTATAATCAGAAAAATCAGATATGTTCTACTGATGATAAGCAACCTGACAAGTACGCCAAGACTTCCAACATGGAATGAGTGAAACATACTTTGTCTGACGCAATCGTGGTGGATTGCTGGCGAGGTTCATTGAAAAA
>BAXO01000070.1 GCA_001310555.1 Bacillus sp. JCM 19058 | reverse complement strand
TCAACGAGCAACTCATTCGCCTCCTTTCTTTATGAAAGTGCATTTATCATACCATAATTGGGGCTTTAATTAAATAGAGCCAGTGGTAAGCTTGTAAAATGCTTTTTCGATATTATTAGTAGCCATTATTCCCACAAGGCAAGAGCGTCCATCAGAAATTAATACCATATGACCAAATTCACCTGCCGCACCTTGGTGACCGCGTAGCAATTTCCCATCAGCGATAATAGCTCCCCCTACCCCAGTTCCGAGGGCAATACAGATAAAATTGCTACAGTTTTCCCAGAACCGAAATGTAGCTCACCAAGACCCATCGCTTGAACATCATTGACAACCTCTACAGGCAATTAAGTAGTTTCCTCAATTCTCTCCTTTATGTTTATTCCTTTCCAGTCCTTGAACGTATCGGTCGCTGATAATACTTCTCCCGTACGACCAATTTGTCCTGCAGCGCCAATCCCGATACCGGCAACGCTATTATTTAGGAAGGAACGCAACTGTTTAATCACCCTCAAGAGAACATCACCTCCCCCTAAATGAGATAAAGTGGATATCTCCTCCTTTTTTCGATAAAACCATCCTCTCGGACGAGACTAATCGCGATTTTTGTACCGCCAATATCTATGCCTACTGCTCTTTTCATCCATTCTCATACCTTCCAGAATTTTATCGTAATTAGTTCGGACGTGTAATCATTGAGCCAACGAAATGCAGATTTTCCCTTTTTTAAGGCTTCAATTTGACCTGTCCACTTTCCCTCAGCTCCGTCAAAAAGTCAAAGTCAAGGTATGGACAACGTCGCCAACCAACTCGTATCCTATTGTTCTGTCTGAATAACGCCCCTCTAAAAATGGCAAAATCTGTACCGCAACTAGCTGACATCTGCCCTCACTAAATCGGTATAGTCATAGGAGCTCTTCCCTTCTTTTGCTACTGCATAAGTCAGCTACGAGATCGGTTTATCTTCTCAGACTTGGTCAGAGAGAATCAATCACCTACCTCTTCGACAACTGCTTTAGTATTTATTTCTAATGATACTTTGCCGACACTGAGCTTAATAAGCTTTATCGACAACTGCCTTTGCAGTTTGTTCCTTATAGTGCTTTGCTTTTTCCTTATGAAGGCTCGCTACTCCATTAAAAAGTACGTCGATCACGAGCAACTGGGACATTTTAGCCCCCATCGAACCACCTTGCAAAGGAGTCTCTCTTCCAGAAGTCAGCAGAACGGTATCTGAAATTTCCGCGAGTGGTGAGCGTAGCGCGTGCGTTAACGCCAGTATTTTTGCACCGTTTTCCTTCGCAATTGTCAGGGCATCAATCGTGTCCTTCGTACTACCGCTAATTGAAATTCCAATCGCCAAATCTTCTTTCGTCAAGGTTGCTGCAGACATCGTTTGCATGTGAGCGTCCGTATAGACTTCGGCGACGATACCAATACGGAGAAACTTGTTGCGGGCGTCCTCAGCAGTATTCCCAGACATAGATGAACCATAAATAACGATACGCTTTTGCTTGACTAGTAAGTCAATTGCCTTTTCTACTTCAGCTGCATCGATGACTGTTGTTGTTTCTTTTAGTGCTTGAATACTTGCTGCTGCTGACTTTTGGACAATACTTTGCGTTGCATTTATTTCCTCGACATCATCGTACGATTCATTCGATTGCTTCGCTACTTCTTTTGTCAGTGCCATTTTGAAAGATTGATACCCTTTAAAGCCGATTCGACGACAGAATCTTAGTACAGTCGTTTCACCTACACCTACTTTTTCGGCGAGCTCAGTGACAGTCAAATATATCGTTTCGTCCATATTTTCAAGCACGTAATCAGCGACTTTTTTTCTCTGATTTAGTTAATGTGTTAAAGTAACTATACAGTTTTTCGTTAAAGCCGATCATTGTCTTCATTCACAAACCCTTTTCTAAAATAGTTTTAGAAACGCTTATATAGCGATGTTAGAGACACTTATATTTTAAACTATAAAAAGAATGACCACTTACCATTTTTCATTAATAATGTATTTTTTTATCCATTTTTGCGAAGTTATTTTCTCCTCAAGATTATGCTTGAAGAGACTGAATAATATTTTGCAAGCTCATTTCGGCCATTGACTTTAATTTGAGATGATAATTGTCAAACGGCAGTGATTCCGTGACCGGATTCGGAATAATCACCGTAGGAAGCTTTGCCTTCTGAGCTGCAATGAGCCCATTGAGCGAATCCTCAAAAACAACAGCCTCATTTGGTTCTATTCCTAGCACGTCAATAGCTTTCAAAAATAAATCAGGTGCCGGCTTCACACGTTCGACGTCATCTCGAGTAATTAAATGATCAAAATACGAAATAAACTTCAGGTTCGTCAAATGTGTCGTCACCCACTCCCTTGTTGAGCTTGTTGCCAGTGCAATTGTAAGCCCTGCCTTACGTGCATCAGCTAAATATTGCTCCACACCTTCACGCGCTTTTGCTTCTTTTACTTTCTTCGTATGAAGTGCCTTCGCTCTTTCTTTTATCTCTTCTTTCTTGACTGATCGCCGAGCTCGTTTTCCAAATAACTAAATAGTTCTGTATCGTCAGTGCCTACACACTTCACAAACTCCGCCACGGACAGTTCAAATTGATGGTGCTTTCTCAAGACCTCTTGATACGACTCATACCATGCTGTTTCCGTATCCAAAATGAGCCCATCAAAGTCAAAAATAACGGCTTTTATCATCCTTTTCCTCCTTGCAACATGCTCGGTACAAGCTTAACACGATTTGAAAAGATGTCAATATATTTGCAATAATGCCGGCTCAAAACCTCACCGCTTTAAAGGGGGTGCATTTTCCTCCAATCATCCACCTTTCATCAGATTTGATCGTCGTACAGTCATCCACTACTACTCTAAACAGCCAACTGAAACATCCTGCTCTGAATAAAAGCAAGGAGACCAATGTATTGCCAAGTCGAGTAGCCTTGTGAATATTTTTGCAGACTGAGGTAGCCCTCCTCTCCCTTACTTAAGGGCAGTGGTCAAGCTTCGTTTAAAAAAAGCTAACACCTTCATACAAATCGGTGTTAGCTTATTCGCTTATACTTATTTTTCTTTCCGTGCTAACAAGAGCGCCCGCTTAATATCTTTGAACGACGCAGCTCTATCATACATGAGTACGCCACCTTTGTAGACTCTTGCTGCTAAAGTAGCGACGATAGCAATTGTCGCAATAAGCAGAGCGAGCGATAAAGCGACTTCCCATATTGGAATGGACAGCATTCCGATCCTTAAAAACATTAGCATCGGTGTAAACGGCGGAATGTAGGACATGATCGTCACTATTTTTGCCTCGGGAGAGTTCAACCCGAACATCGCAATGAAAAAGGCAATCATCACTAAGTAAATTATAGGAGCCAAAACTGTATTGACATCCTCTGCCCGACTAACAATCGAGCCGAGCATCGCCGCGAGACTTGCATATAAGAAGTAACCGAGTACGAAAAATACGAAAGCGTAAATGACCAAATCGATTTGAACGCCCGCATTGAGAATATCACCGATAAAGTTAGCTTCTTGCGTTTCTGCGTTCGGCCTCAGCAAATATCCGATGCCACCTGCGGTAGCCAGAAGGATAATTTGACAAAAAGCGAGCAATGCAACGCCGATAATTTTGCCGAACATTTGTGTAATCGGGGAAACGCTCGATATTAGAATTTCCATAACACGCGAAGACTTTTCCACCGCCACTTCTGTAGCAATCATCGTGCCATATGTGATCACGGATATATATAACATAATTAATAGAATATAAACGAACGCAGCTGCTACGAACAGTTCTTCAGTCGTCCGTCCATCCTGTCCCGCTTCTGTTACTAGCTCCTCGACCTGAAAGGAGACCGGCTGATTTAATAAATCAAGCTCTGAGCGCTCCAGCTCCAGCTGAAGAAGGACACGATTTTCCTTCACCTGCTGTAATGCGTGCTCAAGCTCACTGCCGTCCTCATCATTCGAATAAAACGTCGCTGCTGGAAGAGCTGCCTCATCAAAATAAAGAACAAGTATATTGTCTTCCTCAGCTAACGCTGTCTCCTCTTCTCCAGAATAATCTGCTACAGCAACTGCAGCTTCATTTTGTGCAAGAATATTTTCGAGCTCGGAGTACAGCTCGTTTGTTCGGTCGACGACTTGAACGATTGCAGCTTCCTCGGCCTCACCATCAAACAAGTCGAACAATCGGTCGAGATTTGTTAGGCCTATAATTAAAAGCATTGTAATTATAGTTGAAATTAAAAACGACTTCGTCTGCAGACGGGTGATAAATGTATGATTAACAACTGTCCAAAAGTTTCTCACAACGGTACACCAACCTTTTCGACAAAAATATCATGCAAGCTCGGCTCTTCCACTTCAAACTTCCGAACAAAGCCTTTTTTGGCGACCTCAGCAAACAATGCTTCAGCCACCTGTTCGTCTTCGACTTGGAACCTAGCTCCATTAACGGATGAACGAAATTTGACAACGCCTTGAAGCTCCTTTAAATAGTCAAGCGAATAATCGGCTTCAATGACGACATTCTGTCTGCCGAAGCTTTGTTTTATTTTTTTCAGCTCACCTTGCACGACCGGTTTCCCCTTATCTAGAATACATAAATGCTGACACAGCTCTTCGACGTGTTCCATGCGATGGCTTGAAAAAAGAATGGTCGTTCCATCGGCTTGCAGTTCATTAACCGAGTCCTTTAACAGTTCAACATTGACTGGATCAAGTCCGCTGAACGGCTCATCTAAAATTAACAGCTCTGGCTGATGAAGCACAGCAGCAATGAATTGAATTTTCTGTTGGTTTCCCTTTGATAGCTCTTCAACGCGCTTACTTTTATATTCCGGTACGCGAAATCGCTCGAGCCATTTGTCTAACCCTTGCTCAATTTCTACCTTTGTCATTCCTTTCAGCTTGCCTAAATATGTAAGCTGCTCCTTAACCTTTAATTTCGGATACAAGCCGCGTTCTTCGGGCAAATAGCCGATGAGTCGTGTTCGGCTATAATCAATCGGCTTCCCCTTCCAAGTAATCGCGCCTGCTGTTGGCTGTAGCAGCCCAATTAACATGCGAAAGGTTGTCGTCTTTCCCGCTCCGTTAGCACCGAGCATCCCGAACATTTGTCCTTCTGGAATATCGATATTAATTCCATCGACGGCAGTAAAGCTGCCAAATTTTTTTGAAACGTTTTGAATGACTAAACTCATTGACTAATTCACATCCCCTTTTTCATGAAGTTCTAGTAGCTGACGCAAAATTTCTCTAAGCTCAAGTGAGGCTGTTCTATAAACCTCAATGTTATTCGCTTTGAGTACTGCATCTGTTTGCTGATGATTCATTGTTACTAATTCAATCAATTCGCTTTCATACTTGATTTGAATGACGCCCAGAGTATTTTCCAAATTGCAGGTACTTGGCTTAATCCAGATTCGTCGCCAATTGTCAATCAGCTGATCCTTTTCGTAGCAACCCGTATCCTTCCCGTCCTTCATCATCACAATATAGTCGGCTAATCGTTTCACCTCATCCGCCGAGTGAGTTGAAAAAAAAGATCGTCTGCTCATTACTACGTTCCATATAGGCGATAAGTTCCGCCTCCATCTGCTCCTGCCCGCGGATATCAAGACCAGCAAACGGCTCATCTAGTAAGAGTAGCTTGGAGTTCCGCGCAAGTAAAAGTGAAAAAAAACTGCTTTTTTTTGCATTCCAGTTGAAAGCGTCACAAGCTTTTTCTCACGTGGAAGCTCAAATAGTTCAATGAGCCGATTAAATTCACCTTCGTCCCACTCTGGAAACGCGATTTGTTGCAATTGCTCAAGCTGATGTAAGGAAAATTCCTCCATCACCGTCGGCTTTTGTGGTAAATAAGCGAGCTGCGCCTTCCAATTATGTGCCGGATAACGGTCCAGTTCTCCACTGTCAGGTTTTACTAGACCAGCTATCATCCGAAATAGTGATGTTTTGCCTGCTCCGTTATTTCCGATTAAAACCGTAACATTTCCTGGCTCAAGTGTTACGTTTACTGGTCCGAGTGTAAATGAATCAAAGATGTTTTTGCGCACATTTTTTATCGCTAACGCCATTAATAATCCCTCCATTCAAACCTCGTTCAAAATTTCATCAATCATTTGTTTGATTTCCTCATTCGAGTAATTATGCCGTCTACCTGTCTCAATTCCTTGCCTTAAGGCATGGTATACACTTTCCAATTTTTTCTCCTCCTTCTTTTTCTCGTCGATGAGGGCAACAAACGTCCCTTTCCCTTGCGTCGTTTTTATATAGCCATGCTGCTCTAAATTTTGATAAGCACGCCTTGTCGTAATGACGCTACAAGCTAGCTCTGTAGCTAATAACCGAATCGAAGGTAAGGCCGTTCCAGCCTGCAGGTGCCCAGCAATAATCATTTCCTTCAGCTGACTTTCGATTTGATGATAGATCGGTGTCGGGCTTCCTTCTTCAATCGTAATAGGTAGCTTCAATTACAGCCCTCCTTGTCTTAAATATGGTAGTCTGCCATTTGTATGTAACGCTTCATTTCCTTCATCCAAAGCAGACTTGCAAAAATAGCAGCTAATATCAAAACAGAGGCAGTAATGATCGGGTAAGCTGAGATCAGCTGTACGAGCCAGCCGATGATTCCTTGTGGTAAAACAAATTGAGCACCGATTATGAAAGCTATACCTAAACCATTAAAAATGCCTGAAAAAAGATAAGGATGTAGTTTATTCCTGTAGCGATAGCCTGGTTCCCCTGCCGGAATAATTCCCCCAATTGCGATTCCAAGTGCGAGGAAGCTAATTAATAGGGCGGGGAAATGACTAAGCGGGATTAGCTCCCGAAGCTCCGCCGAAAGAATATATATGCCAGAAATCAAAAAGGAGTTAAACGATACATTATATATTAAAAATATTAAAAACCGACTCACCCTAACTGTCTTCCCTGAAATTGGGAGCTGTGACATTAGAATATAGAAAGGGGAAGCAAACAGGCCATCCTTTAAATCTTGAATCATAAAAGGTTTTGGGCGAAATATACTAACCATTGGTGAAACAAAGAAGTTGCAGTAACTATAAAAAAGATACTTAATAAAAACCCCAACCCGTACATGAATAACGGTGTATGCTTTAATTCAAACGCAATAAGCCTTCCGATTTGCTCTCTCTGTGTCATTTCAAAGCCCCTTCCAATGTTCATGTGTTTATATCTATATACACAGTATACTAGTTTAAAAGTTTTTACAACTATTTCTTCCGAATATCTTGTTGCTTTAGAAATTTTCTATTAAGCTCTAGTAAACGAAAGGAGAGTGTCGGAGGATGAATGACTATTTCTTAACGGTTTATTCACCGGAAGGAAAAAAAAGCTGCATGAGGAGCAATTTGAGGCGGAAAACGATGTGGCTGCGAAAAAAAATTGGCTCTGAGAAATTAACCAAACAAAAATACGAGAATTATACACACCGCCTGACACGTTCAGGTAAACTGCTTCTGTTCGAACGATAATCAAGCCTATAAACTGATAAACAGTTAATCACCATCGTCAACAGCTACAAATGTTAAAGGAATCTAAAAAGATGACCTCTGTATTGGACAGAAATCATCTTTATTAATGCTAGCCTAGTTATTTACATGTCTTTACAATGGGTTCGTTTTAACTGGCTAATTGGCGGCTTGTTTTGAAACAAGTTTGAGAGCAACTTTAGCTTTTCCGCGGTGTAATATTCGAAGCGTTCATTATAGCTGCGCGGATTTTTCGGATTGGCAAAGCGCGTAATCTTCCCTGTTTCCGGATGGACAAATTTGCTGGCGGCACCGCAGCCGAGCCCGATAATCGTTTGGCATTCCTCCATAATGAGAATATTGTAGAGGCTTTCCTGACCGGCAAATGCATAGCCGACATTTTCAAGATTGCCGAGGATGTTTTTTTTGCCGGTATAAATAATACGGTTCATATTGCTGTTCAGCCGCCCAATCACTTGTTAATTTCATCATTGCGGCGATTTCATCGCGTCCTGCCACCTGATATTTCTGTCTGTTTTTCGTCATGGTGGACGCTCGTTTGAAAGATAGAGTATGGACGGTTAATGATTCCGGCATGAGTTTTTCTGTTTCTGACAATGTATGCCGCATCTCCTTCACACCTTCTCCTGGGAGTCCGATAATTAAATCCATATTAATGTTTTCCAGGCCGAGCTGCCGCGATAGTCGATACTTTTCGATCGTCTCTTCGACACTGTGATGCCTGCCGATCGCTTGCAGCGTCTCGTTTTCAAACGATTGAGGATTAATGCTTATCCGATCGACGCGCCACTTTTTCATTACTTCTATTTTTTCGGGTGTAATCGTATCTGGTCGCCCTGCTTCGACCGTCAGTTCCCTTACTCGTTCAATAGCAGGAAACGATTGGTACAGTTTGGCATAGAGTTCGTCCATTTGCTCCGCCTCAATGCTCGTCGGTGTCCCACCACCGAAATAAACCGTCGTCACTTCGACTTGCTGTTCACACAACCACTTTCCGGTTTTTTCTATTTCATAATGCAATCCTGCCAAAAAAGCTTCAACGGAGTCATTTTGGCCGTGAATCGCATAAGCAGGAAACGTACAATATGCACATTTTGTCGGGCAAAATGGGATACCGACATAAATGCTAACCGCCCGCTTCAGCTCATCCAGATCGGGAAGAACGGTAAGCTGGCGCTCCACAATTCTTTCCAGCAGTTCGATTTTTTCAGCAGTGACGAGATAGACATTTTTCAATTCGGCACGAATCGCCCTTGCGTCCATTCCCGCTCTTCTCATCTGATGGACTAGCTTTGTCGGTCGAATTCCTGTCAAGATCCCCCATGGCTGTTCAAGTCCTGTGTAGGCTTGCAAAAGCTTAACGTATGCGATTGCTACAGTTCGTTTTTCTAATTTCTTTTGGTCAGTGTGATCGTACTGACCCGTTTTTGGGTACGTTTGCTCATGCTCCACACACCTTGCTTTGAATAAAGTATTCCACTGACAGTAATCTCTGCTTCAACATTCACCGTCAAATGAATATGTACTTCTTGCTTCTCAGCAGACTCCCAAAAAAGCTCTACCTCTTCAAAATATAAGGCGGATAAATGTTCAATGTTTCGTTGATGACGTTCGTCTAACCCATGCACAGAAATTTTCATCGTTCTCTCCTGCATTCTTTATTAGTATTCTACCAGTGTAACGAAGTGATTTCTTTTCAGCAAGTGCCATGTCCACTAACGCTTCCTTTCGTCTGAGTCGCACTTCGCCTGTCATTGTGTTCCTCACTCGTACTCCTTAAATTTTATGCTTTATCCTCCGAGCTCCACGACCTTCTCACCCGTGCCTCACCGTTATCCGTTGCTCGGGTTCAGTTCCTCTCTACCGTTCTATTCGCGTAAAACCGCGCGAACTGTTGGCCCGGCAGCAAAAAAACAGCCTCCTAAGAGACTGTCTAAATTTGAACGCGAAGCTGCTTGCGGAATACTTCATGAATCATGTAGGAGACACCATTTTCGTCGTGGGATCGAGTAATCCAGTCGGCGCTCTCCTTTACTGCTTCAACTGCATTCCCCATCGCTACCCCCAAGCCGGATTGGTTAACCATTTCAATGTCGTTTTCGTAAGTACCGACAGCAACCATTTCGTCGGGCGTGATTCCTAATTGCTGCCCAATGATTCGTAACCCACGAGCTTTTGATACGCCTTCGCGAATGATATCTAGTCTATTAGAGTCAGAATAGAACATTTGTATTCCTAATGCGGCTGTCTGCAACTGTTTGAGCGCTTGTTTGCGATCGGCCTCATGCAAAAATTGCACCCGTATTTTTGGAGGAGCTACGTGTTCATCTACCATATGCTGATACAATGAATCGACGTATGATATGGGATTGAAAAGCGGTTCCGTTCCTCCGACTGTCACCCTTGCGAGCAAATGATTTTTTTTGCCCTACTTTGTTACTAATCGAATAACCCTCCTGCTGTACACGAATATGGGCATTAAACTGTTCTAATATCGCAACAATTTGCTGCGCTACTTCAGCTTGAAGCCGGCTTGTATATAAAGGCTCATCGAGTGATTCTGCAATATATGCTCCATTGTTCGTGATCAAATACCCATTAAGCTTTAATGATTTGGCAATCCGCCTTGCAGAAATGAACGGTCTTGCCGTGGCCAAAGTTACATAGACTCCTTTACTTTTTACATATTCAATTGCATCCTTTGTTTTCTTACTCATTTTCATATTTGAACGCAGCAAGGAACCATCAATGTTCAGGGCTAATAGCTTATAAATCATGTCGTTCCCCCTTAGTCTAGTTGTCCGTATTTATTTAAACCTATGTTCATGCAAAACAGGTTAGAACAACCGACTCCCGGAAAATACTCTGGTGATTCCATCAACTGTATAGCGTGTGGACTACTTCGTGACCTTAATATAAAACAAGCAATCACTGCAATCTAAGGTTTCCTCACTAACATAGTTATTTTTGAGACAAGCTGGCGCTAAACGAAAAAAACACGACTGCCGGAAAATCGAAAACCGATTGTTCTGCAGTCGTGTTTCATTTCATTATTAATGCTGCTCATTTTCTGACTTCCCGTATATTTCTTCGAGAGGTTCTGTAATAATCTGGTTGATTTCACCGATAACGACGCTTAGTCGCTGCTCGGCTTCCATCAACTTCGAAATAAGTTCGTGCTGCTGAACAAGTTCAAATTGCTGCTGTGCTTTCTTCGCCTCTTCCTCAGAAATCTGTACGCCTTGCATCTGTTTTTGCTGCAGGTCGAGCTGCAATTGTCTAAAATTGTTCAACATTTTCTTGGCGATCTCATCCTGTTCTACTTGTTCGTGCAGTGCTTTTAAAGCAGTAAATTCATCACTTTGGGCAATAGCCTCTTGTAATTCGCGCGCCTTATCATAAGCATTTGGCATCTTAACAATGTCCCCCTCAAAATATAGTCCTTACGACTATAACACGTTTCAGTTATCAATTCATCCATTTTAAGGTAGCTCCTTGGAGGCAACGCATTCCATTTCGGCAAGAGTCGTAAGTGCTTCTATCCTAATAAGAGAACAATAATGCCTTGAAAAAGTCCGATAACCGCACCGATTAAACCACCTAAATACATAATCAGCTTTAATTCACGCTTGGCAATGGAAACGATTAGCGATTCGAGATGCTCTAGTGAAAAGGCCTGCACTTGATCCCGGATTATTTCTTCTAGCTTAAGGTGCTTAAGCAGCTTGTCTAAATGCTTAAGCAATAGCTCTTCAACGACCTCGATTCCTTTAGGAATCCACCTTTCTAATACGAGCTCTTCATAAGGCTTAGTCCAGCTATACATCGGTTCATCGATGACTTCGAAGGCAGGAACCCGCTTCTCAATAATCGTACTAGTATATTCTATTAGCTCTTTCTTATTGATAAAGGTTTCGACATCGGCCACTTTTTTTTCTGCTCAGCTTGTCCAGTTCACTTTCCAACACTCCAAGCAACAGCCTTTTCGTCCCTTGAGCGCGTAAAAACTTTAACAGCTCCGGCTGAACCTTATCTACAAGTCGTTCATTTCCGAGAAACATCGAAATCATACCACCAATCTTTCCTTTATCGTCCAAAAAAAACGCTCGATCATCTCGCTTAATCTTTCCTTACCTTGAGTACTATCAAAGAAAGCAATAGACCTTTCTATAATCGCTTCAGCTATTTTTGGGAGGCTTGCCTGCGCTTGTCGTTGCAGCCTCTCAGGGATAACTTCGGAAAGGTGGGTATGGTGGTATTCAAGAAAAAGCTGATCGTATCCCGCTTCGAGCATTTCCTTCAGTTTGCTTTGCAGCTGCAATTTAGGGTTAGTCCACCCTGCTTTCTGTTCAAGCAACTCGGAAATGCTCACCTCACTCCTCATGACAGCAAGCACTTGAGCCTGAATACCTTTCGTCAATTGTTCGATGAAGGCTGCATTCTTAAGCTGATTACTCAACCCCTCGGCTGTTAATAAATGCGTGGCGACCATCTTACCAAGCTGGCTCGCGATTTCTTTGTGCCGTTTCGGAATCAACCCCGGCGTTAACGGTACTTTCCAACGGCAGATTTTCTTTTCATCATAAGGTCTGAATAGCATTTTTATTGCTACAACGTTGGTCATTCCCCCGATTAAAGCTCCGATAATAATCATAAACAATATAAAAAGGGCCATTTCCAATCACATGTCACTCCTTTAATGTACAAACCAATCGTTACATTTCTTTAGTATACGACAGTTTCTTCTTTTTTTTCCAGACAATCGTTCAGGGAAAAATATTCAGGCAGCGTATAAAAACAACCACACATGCCAACCTAAGAACAAAAGGCCCGCTTTAGCACCGGACAAGCTGGACTGCGTTGGCGGAGATGATAAAGGAAACATAGGGCGTCTTATTTTGCAGTAACAGTTTGCTAGTTGCTCGGCGCTGGACGAGCTATGCTTCGATGAGAAATCATTCACGCCAAATTTTATACTTTCAATGAGATCCGAAATACCGAGGAGGGATACTATGGGTAAAAAGGATGTTGAAAATGAAGGACGCGACGAATATTTTATGGACGTCGATCGCATGATAAATGAAGGATTGGGCGGCGGCTCAGTTAATAAAGCTCGAACAGGAAAAATCGAACAGGCACACGAGCTAGAAAAGGAAGACCCCCTCACAAAGCTTGACTGGTAGCAGAGCCGATCTCGTAGGCTCTGTTTTTTCATGTCTTTACCTGGAAAAATCGTTACTCTCCCGCTTGAAGCACCTTTGATATGAGAGGCTGAAGCTCCAAAAGCTTTTCGGCTATTATGTCTAATTTTGTGCGCATGCTAATCCATCCATCGGTTAATCGTTTCAATGTGCTCTGTTGTTTTTTGATATAATGCTTATAGAACATGTTTTACGAACAAACGATAAAGATACAAGGAGCTTCCCTATGGATGAAAAATTAAGACGCTGCTTTCGTGAAGCGCTTGTTACCGACCACGAGCCCCAGCCGAGCACTGATATAATATGGCTTCAAGATACTGGGCACCAGCCGTTTGGCTTTTGGAAAGAAAAGCTTACAGAAAAGGAACGTCTGCTTTTAATGATGATTTACGACGAATACTTACACGTTCCACTGCCGCAGACTGAGGCGGAAAAAGCGTGGGCAGATGTGCTCTTAAATGGACAGGAAGAACTTCCGGAGATGAGCGAGGTTCGCTTAATTCATTTTCATCTCGAGCAAACGATCGACGACTTTGAGTCCTTTCATGAAGTCTGGTACAGCATTATCGGACAGCAAGCACCTGTGCTTTGGCGCAATCAAAATCATGGCTTTGTCGTGACCGAGGAGCTCAAGCACGAAGAGGAACCGGAGTATTCAAGTTTTATTGAAGCGATTTCGACTGACTTTTATGTTGACCTGACGTTATTAATCGGCTCACCTTGTCATGAATCAACTGTCCGTAGGCAATACGAATGGGAGGTTCGTTGTTTTCAGGCGGCCTTAAACAGTAAAACAAATAAACAGATTTTTAACGAGCATGAAGCGATCCCGTATTATTTCATGGAGGATATGAACGCTGAAAAAAAACAGGATTCTCTGGCTTATCTACTCAGCCCGACTGATTGAGGATCACGAATTGCTAAGGAGCATTTCTGTTTATTTTAAACATAATTTAAACCTTTCGTCTGCTGCAAAAGCCTTACATATGCATCGAAACAGCTTGCAATATCGAATTGACAAGTTTGTCGATAAAACGGGACTCGATATTAAGCAATTTTCTCAAGCGGCAATCGTACATTTTCTCCTTCTTCTGCTTGAGCAAAGGTAAATGGACAGATTGCACAAAATAGTTTCGAAATTTTGTGCAGCCTACCTATAGATCATCCACTTTGAAAAGGGTTACAATTCAAGTAACAAACTAAGGAGGTACATAACATGGCAGAAATTCAATTGAAAAATATTTATAAAATCTATGACGGCGATGTTCAAGCGGTCACGGATTTCACCTTGGACATTGAGGATAAAGAATTCGTTGTATTCGTCGGTCCATCCGGATGTGGTAAATCTACGACTCTTCGAATGATTGCTGGTTTAGAAGACATCTCTAAAGGAGACTTGATGATCGGGGACAAGCGCATGAACGATGTTGCGCCAAAGGACCGCGATATCGCGATGGTCTTCCAAAACTACGCGCTTTATCCGCACATGAATGTATATGACAATATGGCGTTCGGATTAAAGCTCCGTAAATTTAAAAAGGATGAAATTGAGCGTCGTGTCAAAGAAGCCGCGAAGATTCTCGGCTTGGAGGAAATGCTTGACCGGAAGCCGAAAGCAATGTCCGGTGGTCAGCGTCAGCGTGTCGCACTCGGTCGTGCAATCGTACGTGACCCGCAAGTGTTCTTGATGGATGAGCCGCTTTCCAACCTTGATGCAAAGCTACGTGTACAGATGCGTGCAGAAATTACTAAATTGCATAAGCGTCTGCAAACAACGACGATTTATGTTACCCATGACCAGACTGAAGCGATGACAATGGCGACTCGGATCGTTATTATGAAGGACGGATATATTCAGCAGGTCGGCTCGCCTAAAGAGGTATATGATAATCCTGAAAATGTTTTTGTCGGCGGATTTATCGGCTCGCCTTCCATGAACTTTATTGGCGGAAAGCTTGACGGTGACAAATTTAAAATTGGAAGCAATGTTTCGGTTACTGTTCCTGAAGGCAAGCTCGCCCTTTTACGTGAGCAAGGCTATGCAGATAAAGAATTAATTTTAGGTATTCGCCCTGAGGATATTCATGACGAGCTTCTCTTCCTTGAGTCTTCTCCTGGCTCTAAAATTACCGCGAAAATCGATGTTGCTGAATTGCTAGGGGCTGAAACGATTCTTTATTCCACTATTGAGGATCAAGAATTCGTTGCCCGTGTTGATTCACGTACTGATGTCGCTGGTGGACAATCGATTGAACTCGCCTTCGACATGAACAAATCACACTTCTTCGACAAAGATTCGGAAGAACGAATTAAATAATTAAACGGCTCCTGTCTCCTTTTCTGAGACGGGAGTTTTTACTACTTCTTCCTTCCGTTAGCAGCCGTGTCGGACCTTTTTTTCATTATGTGCTGAATGAACAGGATAGAATGCAAGCGTCTTGGGCGCTTGAGTCCAATCGGCAGGCAGTGTCTTTGCTACCGTGTCATTTTTGTCAAAGCCCCGGGTTGAAGAGCGCGATAATAAACAGAGGTGGGTTTCCCCACCTCCTTAGCCATTATATACTTATCTTTGTTGCTGTCCGCTGATTTGTTGTTCAGCCATTTGTACTAGACGCTTTGTGATTTCTCCACCGACTGAACCGTTAGAGCGTGAAGTAGAGTCTGCTCCTAATTGGACGCCGAATTCTTGAGCGATTTCAGTTTTCATTTGATCAAGTGCTTGCTGTACACCTGGAACGACAAGCTGGTTTGAATTGTTGTTAGCAGCCATGTTTCTCACCTCCTTGTGTATTCATAGTGTGGATGTTTTCAGTGGAGTTATGTACAAGGAGCAGTTATAAAATAATGGAAACTTGCCCACTTAAAAAACATCTGCACACAAAAACAGAAGGTGCTACAATGTATAAAGGTAAAATTCGAAACCTTTTTTTACCCACTTTCGTAAATATAATCAGATCGATAGAGAGGAGATTCGCAATGGAACTAATTATTGCAACAGTTATAGCGGTTATTTTAGTCGGCTTCTGGATTTTTACTTATAACAAAATGGTTAAATTGAAAAACTGGATCGAGGAATCATGGGCACAAATTGACGTCCAGCTAAAGCAACGCTATGACATGATTCCAAATTTAGTTGAAACCGTAAAAGGATACGCCAAGCATGAACAGGAAACGCTCACCAAAGTGATAGAGCTAAGGAACCAAATTACTTCCTCTTCCGGCAGTCGGCAAGAACAAGTTGACGCCGATAACCAGCTAACCGGAGCTTTGCGTCAGCTATTTGCCTTGCGTGAGGCCTATCCTGATTTGAAGGCCAATCAAAACTTTATAAAGCTGCAGGAAGATATTAAAGGAACAGAAAACAAACTGGCTTATGCGAGAAGGCTTTATAACCAAACTGTTAGAGAATACAATACGACAATCCAATCAATTCCGGCAAACATAGTCGCATCCATTCATAGCTTTAAAAAGCATGATATGCTTCGTATTCCAGAGGAAGAACGAGAAAATGTTAAAGTGCAATTTTAATGAAAAGAGGATATGAGCATGCTTCTCTACCAACAAATTGAACGCAATAAACGAAAAACGGTCCTAATCGTTGCCGGCTTTATTTTATTTGTTTTAGCTGTCGGTGGAGCTGTCACATATTTAAATACCGGTGAATATTACAGCGGTATCGTCCTAGCAGCTATAATCGCGGGCTTTTACAGTGTGTTTATGCTCCTTTCAAGCACAAATGTCGTCATGCGGATGAACCATGCAAAAGAGATTAAAAACAAAGATGAACATCCGTTTTTAGTCTACACGGTAGAAAGCTTGGCGATGGCTGCCAGAATCCCGACTCCACGTATTTTTATTGTGAAAGACTCAAGTCCAAACGCTTTTGCAACGGGCACCTCCCCCAAAAATGGAGCCGTCGCTGTGACAACAGGTTTGCTTGAGCTGTTGAACGATGAAGAAATTGAAGGCGTGCTCGCCCATGAAGTTGCTCATATCCGCAACTTCGATATCCGTCTTGCTACCGTGGCGATTGCCCTCGTTTCCGCCGTGGCGATTTTAAGCGATTTAGGAAGCAGGATGCTTTGGTTTTCCCGTGGTAGCCGTAATAACCGACAACACCCGGCCGTAATACTTATAGCTTTTGCATTACTAATATTATCTCCTTTAATTGCTACACTAATACGATTAGCGATTTCAAGAAATCGGGAATTTTTAGCTGATGCGAGCGCAGCCGATTTAACCCGCAATCCGGATGCGCTCGCCAGCGCCTTACAAAAAAATCACTGGAATTTCTACACCAGTAAAAGAAGCATCGGGTACTTCGGCTCCTCTTTATTTTGCCGATCCGTTAAAGAAAAAAGCAGCTTCACTCTTCTCAACTCATCCGCAGCCGGATGAGCGTATTAGACGATTGCAAGCAATGTAGTCGCGCATAAAAACGAGTGTGAGAATCGATTCTCACACTCGTTTTTTTACTATTCGTTCGCCCAAGCAAGCGCTCGCTCACTAATTGGGAACCGCAAGATTTCCCGTTTTTTTATTAGCCAATAATTCCGTCAGCAACGTAATTCCTTTTTCGATTTTTACATCTGTCGCATGGGTAAAATTCAGCCGCATCGTATTTTTCTTTGGTGTTCCGGCGTAAAACGGCTCGCCAGGAACATAAGCTACACCGTTATTCACTGCTTCGGGTAACAATGTCGTCGTATTAATACGTTCATCAAGCTCAACCCAGAGAAACATTCCCCCTTTTGGCTCAACAAAATGTAGCTCAGGTAAGTTGGCTTCCTTTAAACATCGCTCCATAACCTTCATGCGGCTGCGATAAACAGTAGCCAAGTTCGAAATATGACCGTCGAGATCAAAATGTCGACATAATTGATATAATGCTTGCTGCGAAAGCGAATTGGAATGCAAATCATTTGCTTGCTTTGCTTGTGACATCATGCGGATAATTTGGTAAGGTCCGGTGATCCAGCCCGTTCGTAAAGCAGGAACTGCCGTTTTCGAAAATGTACTCGTATAAAGCACATGAGAGCCATCGTCAAGAGCGGCAATCGGTAAATAGGTCTCATTTTTTTGAAATTGAATATCCCCGTACGGATCATCCTCAAATACAATCACCTTGTACTTTCGGGCAAGGTTAATCAGATGCTGACGCCGCTCTAACGACCAAACTCGTCCGGCAGGGTTGGAAAAGGTCGGAACAACATACACGCATTTCGGTTTATAGTACCTCAGTTTTTCTTCTAAATCATCCGGAAGCATTCCTTCATGATCGGAATCGACAGCAATGACATTTGCTTCATATGACTGAAACACTTGTAATGCAGCAAGGTAGGTCGGATCCTCAGTCAAGACTATATCATCGGGACTGAGCATCACGCGGGAAAACAAATCAATCGCCTGTTGTGAACCAGTAGTAATCAACACCTCTTCTACAGAGTAGCTCGAAATTTGTTTTTGTTTCATTCTTTCCAAAATCACTTCTCTTAATGGGCGGAAGCCTTCTGTTTCCGCATATTGCAAAGATGTTTTACCGTTGGCAAACACTCGCTTAAAGGAATCCTCGATGGCTTCAAGCGGAAATAATTCTTCGTCTGGCATTCCACCAGCAAACGAAATAACATCATCTTTTCCGGCGATCTTCAGTATGTCGCGAACCGCTGACGATTGAAGATGTCGAACTCGTTTCGCAAACGCATATTTCATGACACACACTCCTACCTTTTAGTTCAGTTAAAAAAAATTAAATAATCTGAAAATTAACATTGAAAATATAATAATCATTATACCACGCGGAAGAAAACAAAGGGAGAATTTATTCGAATTTCAGCATATTTCATTTATTTTTTTTGAAACTTCTTCATTCGTTATACCGTATATAAAAATAATCACGTGCTACAAACACGTTTATGTTAAAATATAACCGTAATGAACTAGGGAGGGATTAATGATGTTTCGTTTTTTTTAACCGTGTCCGGACTATCGTGTCTTCTGAATTGAATTCCTTACTAAGTAAAGCTGAGGATCCAGCAAAAATGCTTGATCAGTTTATAATTGATATGGAGAAGGATATCGCTGATGTAGAGGCTGCTGTTGCCAAGCAAATTGCTAATGAAAAATTACTTAGCAAGCAATATGATGAGGCTGTCGCTTTAGTTACGAAACGGGAAGAGCAAGCGATGAAAGCACTTGAAGCAGAGGATGAGGATTTGGCACGCCGAGTACTCGAGGACAAAAACAAGCATCAGCAGCAAGCTGATAGCTTAAAATCCTCATTGGATGAGGCAAGTAAGCTCTCTGGGGAATTAAAAACCAAGCTAACTGAGATGAAAGATGAATACCGCGATATGAATATTCGCAAGGATTCTCTCAAAGCTCGTTCGGAAAGCGCAAAAGCTCGGGCGAAAGTAAATCGGACGATGTCGGGAATCGGCACTGGCGCCAAAAGCGGCTTCGATCGGATGGAAGAAAAGGTTATGCGCAGTGAAGCAGAAGCCGAAACAACAGAAGAGCTGCGCAATGTAAACAAAACATTGGACGACGAGCTAGCCGCCTTGGATAAAAGCAGCGGCGTTGACGATGAATTAGCCGCCTTAAAAGCAAAGATGAAGCAAAAAAAAGACGAAGAGTAATAACATTTAAAAAAAACCACTTGCTGTTCAGCAAGTGGTTTTAACGCCTTCTTCTTCCTCCGCCTCTTGAGCCTAATTTAGCTCCGCCCCCTCTTGATCTTGAAGTTGAGCCTAATTTGGCTCCGCCTCCTCTTGACCTTGAAGACGAGCCTAATTTAATCCCACCACCATTCGGACGACCTCCGCTCCCTGTTTTCGTCCGCAAGCTGGCTCCACTAGATTTTGAGCCTCTTTTAAGATTTAAGCCTTTCCCTCGGCCACTGCTTGTAGCCATTGGTGGACGGCTTTGCTGCCTCGGCGTGTAACGATCCTGTGCTCTTCGCATTTCACGAAGAAGCAGCTGCCCCTTAATGAGCTCTTGTTTTGCCGAACGATAGTCTCCTCTTCCCATTAGGCGATTGATTTCCTGTTCATGGGCATGAAAGCGGCTCTGGTAGCCTGAAGCTTCGGGAAATGAGCGGTATCTGCCTTCTGCCGCAGCATAGGAGGAACGCAATTCGTTCCATTCCTTTTCGCTTTCTCGCTTCTCCCTAAGCATTGTCTTTGCCTGCTTTTCGAGCTCATTCTTTTCATCGTTTGCCTTAGTTTGGAGCTCCATTACGACAGTAACATCAGTCGGCGTTGTTTCAAGAGCTGAGTCAACATCCTGAAGGCTTCCGTTTACCTTTTTCAAAAGCTCCGCATCTATTGTGAGATGATTTTCTCCCATGCTTTCTCTTAGCTTTGCAATATCCTTCCTTGATTTTTCCAGCCAACGAGCAGCAGTCGTTTTTCATTCTCAAGCGATGAAAAAAGATGAAAGCAGTTAGCGTGTCGCTGTTCAATCCGTTTCAAGCTCTCTTGCATCTTTTCTACCGTTTCATGAGCGAGTACGTATTCCTGAACATCCTCGTGAAGGAGCTGTTCGACTCTCTTTGCATTAGCTCCAAAAGTCTCGACTTGCTTGTTTAACTGTGCAAATTCTTGAGGCAGCTCGTTCCAATGTACCTCTGTAAAAGCCTCTTTTAAACGCTTCATTTCCTCAGAAAATGCTTGATCTAGATCAATGTAGGCCGGCAGTTCAGCTTCTAATTCCTTCAGCTGCCTCCTCGTATCATCCGCAATGAAATGAGCTTCGCCACCTCGTCATCAGCTGAGACAAGTAATTGTTGAAGCTGGTTCAAGAGCGTCTTAGCCTTTACCGCATGTCCTTCAAATGTTAAATCTTTGAATGAGTTCAGTTCGTTTTTAGCTCGTTCGAGCAGTTGCTGCGGAGCTTCCCTGTTTTGCTTATGCAATCGTTCATGATCCATCAATCGAATTAATTCGGCCTCTTTTTGCTCGACCTGCTCAGCAATACCCGACTGCTGCTGCAGCAACTCAGCTAAAAGCTCCTTTTCATCCATCGTTTCTTTTACGATTTCTTTTAGCTTGCTCAGTCGCTGATTTGCAGCGAGAAAATCGAATGAGTGATCTAGCTTTACTGCTTGTTCATGCTGACTTTTCGCATGATCAAGCTTTAGCGCTAAAGCATTTAATGAAAGGCTGTGCTCTGATTGAAGTTCCTGACAGCCCTTATTTATTGACTCTAGCTGCTGCTCGATTTCTTCAAGCGTTCGTGAAGTATTAAGTTCTTTGTGCAAGAGCTCTTCCAGCTGATCTTTTCCCTTCTTTAGCTCCTGCTCATATTTAACGGTTTCATCTTCTAACATAAATAATTGCTGCTTGATTTTCCCTATTTTCAGCAATGGAACCGAAATAGCTTTTAGCTCCTTTTCTCTCTCCTGAAACCCCGTTAGCAATGTAAAGAAAAGCTCGGTTAAAGACTTAAATGCTTCCTCCGTCGCTCCTTTGCTCATTTTCAAACGGTTACTACTTTTATTATAAGGCTCCAATACTTCTGCAAGCAGTTGGTTTTGCCGTGCGAGTAATTCCGTCACCTGTTGACCAACCTTTCTTTTTCTAAGCAGCAGAAGGGCAAAAACAATCCCAATAAGCAGCACCCCATAAATAAGAAGGTATTGAAACAGCTTTCCCCAATTGATATTATTTGCAGCGGCCGGTTCGCTTGCAGCTTCTCCTTGATTCAACTCCTCCGTCATCGATTCGACTTCATCAACAATAGCTTCTAGCCCTTCAGCAATCGAATACTCTTGAGCTATCGGTATAAAGACGTCCTCAAGTAGTGCTGTCACGCCATTCCCACTATAATATTGATTTAACACACTCCAAAGCTCGCTGCTGTCAGCTATGTTCATATAGATTTCTCCATCTTCCCAAGCAAAAACGATGACAGCATCGTAGCCGTAGCCTTCAACATCCCAGAGAAGTTCATCTGCTGCGTCTGCAATGTCTTGTCCATTTAGGTATGGTATAATTTCAATATAATAATTAAAAAGAGCATTTTCATACTCATCCTCTAATAACTCAATCTCCTCTTCGGTCAAATACCATTCTTGATCATCTACTGTTACGCTCGCATAAACCGGACTCGCCCATAACAAAAAAGCGCTTATCGCAGCAAGTACGAAGCTGGACAGCCTATAATTTTTCAACCCCGATTCCCCCTGTCTCATCCATTTAATCATAATGTACTTTTGTACTATGCTCAACTTTATTTTTTTTACGTACAATGCCTAAGAAAGGTTCCGTAATCTAAAAAAAGCGAAGCTTTCAACAGTCGAGACAGGTTCATTCCCTCCTAGTCTTTAATTTGGATAAATAAAGATACAAAACAGGCCTTCCTTCAAAATGAAGAAAGGCCTGTGGCAGTTTATTCGAGAATCGCCGCATATTGTGATTTGACTAAATTGTAATAAATTCCATGCTCGGCCATTAGCGAATCATGGGTACCTTGCTCCATTACATTTCCTTCTTCAAGGACAATAATTTGATCGGCATCACGAATGGTTGAAAGCCGGTGAGCAATCATGATTGCTGTTCGATTGTGAAGAAGCTTTTTCAAGCCAGCCTGGATTTTCACTTCTGTTTCCGTGTCAATACTTGCTGTTGCCTCATCGAGAATGAGGATTTTCGGATCGGCAAGCAAGGCGCGGGCGAATGATAATAGCTGTCTTTCCCCGACTGAAAGAATGTTTCCTTTTTCTTCGACTTCCGTATCATAACCGTTCTCAAGACGTTCTATGAAGCTGTCCGCACCAATCGCCTTGGCAGCTGCCTTAACCTCTTCATCGCTTGCATCCGGACGGCCAAAACGAATATTCTCAAGGATTGTTCCGGCAAAAATAAACGTATCCTGCAACACATAGCTGACCTCTTGCCGAAGCTCGTTGAGGCGTAAGTCACGCAAGTCAACGCCGTCAAGGAGTACTCGTCCTTTCGTCGGATCGTAGAAACGACTCATTAAATTAACGATGGTTGACTTCCCTGAACCAGTATGGCCGACTAGCGCGATCGTTTTACCCGCTTCAAAATGAAGGTTGATGGTGTTTAGCGCTTTTCGCGACTCGTCATACGAGAACTCTACATCCTCAAATCGTATTTCTCCCTTGACTTCGCCGAGTGGTTTCGCATCTTTCTTCTCGGGAACTGACGGCTTTTCATCCAAAAATTCGAAAATCCGCTCTGACGAGGCCATCCCAACGAGTAGTTGATTATACACTTGCCCTAGACGAGAAATAGGCTCCCAGAACATTCCAAGATAAAAAGAAAAGGAAACAAAGACACCTATCGTAATCGACGTCTGTTGAAATAAGTAAGCTCCGTACCAAATAAGTACAACTGCGCCAACGGCACTTGCCATTTCAACGACCGGACGGAAAAGGGCATTCATTTTTGAGGCATTGCGCCAGCTCTCGTAATTCTCGGTGTTCACTTGATCAAAGAACTCCATATTTTCCGCTTCCTGAGCGTATGCCTGGGTGACACGGATGCCTTGAATACTTTCGTTTAAATGCGAGTTTAAACGGGATTGACGTAAACGAACCGTTTGCCACGCACGCCGAATCTTTCTTCGCAGCTTCGTTGAAATAAAGAACATAATTGGCAATACGATCAATATGCAAAGGGCAAGCTCGGGGCTTAGTGAAAACAATAAAATGACAATACCGAGCAGCATAATGATATCCATGAGCAGATTAATAACTCCGTTTGTAAATAAATCCTGTAACGAGTTCACATCATTGATTACTCGAACGAGAATAGAGCCACCCGAGCGCTGGTCAAAAAAAAGCGATGCGACAAGCGCTGGATGTGATTAAATAATGCAGAACGAAGGTCATATATAACATGCTGACCTAGTACATTCGTCCAGCGAATCCGAAAAACGTTTGCAACGTACGAGACAATATATAAGACAAAAGCAATACCAGCAAATATCATCATTAGCGAAAGATCTTGCTGTTCCAATGCATAATCGAGTGCAAACTTCCCGATAATAATCGGTATTGCAAGTCTAACCGCTGTCGATAATAACATTACAAACAGTGCCTTAGGTAATAACGTTGTTGCATAAGGCTTCATGTATCTAAATAACCTTAGCATTTGCGACCAGTTAAACGGCTTCTCAATAATGCGGTCGTTTGTATAATGAAACCGTGATTTTTTTTGTTACTTGTTCCATACCCTCACATCCCTAAGCTTGTTGCAATACATACTGTTGATCTTGATTTTGAATATCGTAAATTTTACGGTAAAGACCTTGTTGATTACTTAGCAGCTCTTGATGTGTTCCACGCTCGGCAATTTTTCCTTGATCCATGACAAGGATTTCATCCGCATGCTTTACCGATGAAATTCGGTGAGCGATAATAAAAGTCGTTCTCCCTTCCATCACTTCACGGAACGCATGCTGAATTTTCACCTCGGTCTGCATATCTACCGCGCTCGTCGCATCATCCATGATTAAAATACTTGGATCCATTAAAATTGCTCGAGCGATGGCAATACGTTGCTTTTGTCCACCTGATAAGCCCATCCCTCTTTCACCTAGTACCGTATCGTAGCCTTGCGGTAAAGAGGAAATGAAGCCGTGGGCATCCGCCCGTTTGGCGGCATCTATGATTTTATCCATTGAAATATCCGGCCTGCCATAGGCAAGATTGTCGCGAATCGTTGAAGAAAATAAAAAAAGTCTCTTGCAGCACAACCCCGATATTTTGGCGTAAATCCTTAAGCGCATAGCTTTCAATCGGTTGACCATCGATTAATATTTCTCCATCGGATCGCTCATAAAAGCGAGTGATTAACTGGATGATGCTGGATTTCCCTGAGCCGGTCGCACCTACAAGCCCTATCGTTTTCCCTTTTTCAGCTTTAAAGGAAACGTTCTCCAATGCCTTCTTCTTCATGTTGCCATAAGAAAGCGAAACTTGATTAAAGGTAACTTCGCCGATGAGGCGAGTTGTTCTAGCTTCATTATTTCTAGCGTCGTCAACCCGATCCTTTTCATTGAGGACTTCAAGTAATCGTTCTCCTGAAGCCTTTGATTGCGAGAAGGTGTTAATAATAAAACCAAGGTTCATGATCGGACCGACCATAAACATTACTAAACTAAAAAAGGCTACGAGTTCACCAGGCTGCAAGCTTCCGGTTATCGTTAAATATCCACCAAAGCCTAGCAGGAATACAGAGGACATATTTCCGATAAACTCCATTAAAGGAAAGTACTTTCCCCAAATCTTGGCCATATTGATATGTCTTGAGCGGTAATCGCCGTTTTGACTTGTGAAGCGATAAATCTCCTCGTCTTCCTGGGACAGAGCCTTGACTGTATGCATTCCGCTGACGTTTTCCTGAACCTTTGTATTTAAGCGCGCCATCGAGCGACGAATCTCTCGGAACTTCGGATGAACACGCTTGTCAAATCGACTGACGACAATGACAAGAAACGGAATGACCGACATCGTTGCCAACGTCAGTGGAACCGAATAATAAAACATCACTGTCGTACTAAGCCCGACCATTAAAACTAAGTGGAGTAGCTGAGCACAGCCGAAGGACAGGAAGAAACGGAATCCTTCAACATCAGCTGTCAAGCGTGACATGAGATCTCCTGTTTTCGCATTATCGTAATATCGAAAAGGGAGAAATTGCAGCTTTTCATATAATACATTTCTCAGCCTATAAACAGCCCTTACACCAAATAAATCCCCGTAATATTGGTGTATATAAACAAATACCCCTTTGACAGCCATAACCCCTACGAGACCAAAGGCAAGATAAGGAATCAGCTCATACTGTCCTCCCAAGACAGCGTTATCAATTGTAAACTGCAAAATCATTGGGTGGACAACGGTTAACGCTGTTGCAAAAAGAAGGGCAACAAGTGACCAAATAAAATAATGTTTATATGGCCAGTAAAAATTTTTGAGACGTTTAAAAGTCTCCATACTAACCCACCGCCTTACAGATGTTTTTGACTACTGCCTTGGATCGAGCAGCAGCCAATTATTTAGAGGCACGAAACGTTTTAAGATAGCAAAGTTAATAATACTCTCTGCCGAGTCTTTTAGTCAATAACTTGTCGTCATATTTTTTTTGATTTTTTTTGATGTTTTTAGCTCCAATATTCGTGGATTTTTTCGGACAGGTAATTTCA
Source organism: Bacillus sp. JCM 19058 (assembly GCA_001310555.1). The sequence goes on along the minus strand of BAXO01000070.1, from coordinate 2,371 downwards.
TTCGGCATCGAACGAGGAAGCTTATAAAGGAAGTTCAGAGTATGTTTACTACCTTAGACAAACAACGCACCTTACAGAATTCTAAAGAGTGATAATCGATACACTCAACCTTTACTCTATTCGTATTCTTATGAATCATTCCGATTTTTTAAATATGAAGACTATTTACAATAAGGTGGAGTCACTTTTCATCCAGCCCTTTCAATTTTATTGGATTCATACACTGCTATGACGCTAAGGCGCAGCATCAAAAACAGAATTGCACTTTCTATAACATCCTATCAGAAGAGTCATGAAAGTCAATCATTTCGACTTCTTTTTTTCATGTAAAATAGTGAAAGCTTTTTTTATTAATTTATGAGCCCTCCGCTTTTGATGAATAATAGCATTAGACACAACTGAACGCTTCCGCTGCTTTAACGCTTGTCCACTGTATCGGTCTGTTCCATCTGTTCTCCGTTCTGGCTTTCGCTTGGCAAAAAGGAGAAGGAGCTTTTCTGGTAATCGAATTGCTCCTTCGAATGGGGCTATAAATACTTTCGATGGACTTTCTGGCCGTCGTAAATGAAAATAATTTTCTTTTCATTGATTGTCGTTTCAATGTGTACTGCCCGGCCCCAAAGCTGATAAATATAAGGGAGTACTTTTTCAAGATAGCCGACATCGAGCTCTGTTCCCTCATACGAATGCATAATGTACAGTTCACCGTTTTTTATATAATCACCGTCGGCGACGGTTAAATAAGGGAAGCCGCCATTCACACGAGACTGTGCTAATTGATCACGAACCCCCTTCCAATCTTTATCTATAATTTTGTATTCGGCTCCTTGCTTTTGGAACAAGTACATATCCTCTCGTTGTACTAATTCCTTCGTTAAGTAATTGCGGATAAAGGAAATATCAGATTCGATTTCGCGAACCTCAAACATTTTTTTCTCGGCCACTTCCCGGCTCGACTCCTTGACGCTCTACCATCTCCTCGTTCGGATTGTTATAACGTTCTTCAATATCCTCAAAAATTTTCATGCCGAGATAATATGGATTGATCGAGGTTCGGGATGGTTGGACTACCCCAGCATTTAATTTTGCAAATTCAATCATTTCCTCACTCGATAAATCCAACTCGCGGATAATTCGAGCATGCCAATACGAGGCCCACCCTTCATTCATAATTTTCGTTTCTAGTTGCGGCCAGAAAAAAGCATTTCCTCCCTCATCATTGTTAATATATCGCATTGCCACGGCTCTAGTTCACGGCTATACGCTTCGATGAAAAGTAAGAGATCCTTTTCGGGCTGTGGAGGAAACTTTCTTTTTTTTCTTTTCTTTGCCTTCTTTTTGGTCCTGACCCTTTTTTTTCATCGAGCAACCATAAATCGTCGTATTCCGTTTTGCGTGGCAACTGCTCCTCTTCCCCCTCATCAGAAAGGCTCCAATCCAGCTTAGGGCGCAGCAAGCTCGGATCAATATGCTCGTGGATGGCTAGAACAGCATCAAGGAAGTCTTCCACCTCCTTTTTACCATGGACATGTTCATAATAAGCAATACGTTCAGCCGTCGCACTCATGCTCTCGACCATATCTCGGCGCGTGTTGGAAAACCGAACGTTATTTTTGAAAAAATCACAATGGGCTAGGACGTGAGCGACGATTAATTTATTTTGAATGAGTGAGTTGCTATCAAGCAAAAAAGCATAGCATGGATTTGAATTGATGACCAGTTCATAAATTTTACTAAGACCGAGATCGTATTGCAGCTTCATTTTATGGAACTGTTTACCAAAGCTCCAATGCGAGTACCTCGTCGGCATTCCGTAAGCGCCAAATGTATAAATAATTTCAGCAGGACAAATTTCATAACGCATTTCATAGAAATCAAGACCAAAACCGCCTGCGATTTCGGTAATTTCAGCAATAGCCTTTTCCAAATGCTTTCGTTCCTCCGCTTGTAACAAATTGTTCCCTCCTCTAAGGCTGCTGAGACTTATTTTATACTCTATGAATTGAAGCGCAGAATGATGAAAAAATTAGGATTATGATCTGGTAGCACCAGAAGAACTACTCGTGACACATTTTCACCCGGATACGACGAATAGGGTTGTTCTTAACGCTCCACCAAGCTTTGTCGAACTCGACTGCATTCGCCTATTGCTAAAGCTGCACTAGCAGCATTCGGCCCGAAAGGCTAATTGCTTGAGCTGTCGGCATGAACAGAAGCTCAGAGCGTACTATGTTGGCAGAGCTAAAGGAAAATCAGCGACGGAATTGATGTTGATGTAAAAAGGAAGTTTGCTGGTTGAGGCGTTTGGGCTGAACGAGGCTTTGCTTGAAATAGAAATCATTCACGTCAGATTGTATACTTTCTTTCAATG
>BAXO01000069.1 GCA_001310555.1 Bacillus sp. JCM 19058 | reverse complement strand
GCTTTTAATGATGATTTTATAGCTAATTTTGCATCAAAGTATGACGAAGACAGCGACTCGGGCATATGTCTCTTCGGCAAGTCTCATCCATACTTAGTAAGCGTACCACTTATTTTGTTAAGCCTTCATTCTTTCAACAAAGCATACTTCCCTGTATATCTACTTAAAACTCTCGACTAGCGGTAAATCAGCCTAAATATTGGTTGAACTTATTAGCTCATCTCCCCTCAAAAAAGCAAGGGCTCGGAACACCGAAAAACCCCTCATTCGCAATGAATGAGGGGTGGAGTTAACTAGATTCGATTAGTAGACTCGTTTTGCGCCGAGATAGCGCGGTTTCCAATAGCTGTTATTCATATCGGAGATCGTAACACCTGTAGACGTCCCGCTATGAATAAATTTATTATTTCCAATATAGATTCCGTTATGTGATGGGCTGCTTGATGTTGTAGCGAAGAAAACGACATCACCTACACTAGGTTTTGAAACAGATTTTCCTGCATTCCATTGTGTAGCAACCGTACGCGAAATCGAAATATTTTGTTGGTTAAAGACATATTGCACAAAGCCGCTGCAATCGAATCCCCTTGTCGACGTTCCGCCCCAAAGATAAGGCACCCCAATGTGTTTCGACGCCTCAGCAATCAGGTTCGTGATCATCGCACCTTGTCCACTTCCTCCCGAAGGAGGCGTTGAGCCTGCATTACCAGAGCCACTGTTTGAACCCGGCGGATTGCTTGAAACTTCATTCAGTTTAGCAAAGGTTTGCGGGCCGGCGATGCCATCGACTAAAAGGTTATTCGCACGCTGAAAATTACGGACTGACGTTGCTGTATCTTGTCCATAGTAGCCTGTTGGATTTTGACTGAAGAATCCAGCTGAGCGGAGCTTTTTTTGCAAATCCGTTACTGCGTTCCCACTTGAGCCAACGCGAAGGATTGATGAGCTGCCTGAAGAGTTTGAGCCAGAGTTACCATTCGAACCTGAGTTTGAGCCCGTATTTGATGAGTTATTCCCACCATTGTTCAAAGCTCCAAAGGTTTGTGGTCCGGCGATGCCATCGACTTGGAGGTTGTTTGCTCTTTGGAAATCCCTAACGGCTCTCGTTGTACCACTACCATAAATTCCATCAACGGCCATCGTATAGTAACCTAACTTTTTCAGCTCTTCCTGAAGGCTCGACACTGATGCGCCTCGACTACCATTGCGGAGGACGGTTGAGTTACTACTGTTTGATGAATTGTTGTTGCTACCTGTTTGGGCCGGTGAACTTGAGCCCGAGCCTTGATTAAGCAGGGCGGCAAAGGTTTGTGGACCGGCGATGCCGTCGACTTGGAGATTGTTTTTTTCTCTGAAACTCGCGTACTGCATTTGCCGTGATTTCCCCGTAGTAGCCAGTTGATGTTCCGTATGTAAAGTATCCTCCCGGGGTTAGTGCATCCTGAAGCTCCTTGACGTCGGAATGACTCATCCCCACTCTGAGAGTCTGATCTCCAAGAGCTGCCTCTGTAATATGAGGCGCGGCGAGTACAAGCCCCGTTGCAAACGTAGATGAAATGACTGCCTTCTTAATGGTTGCTGTATTTTTCCCCAAAAGTATTCCTCCTCAAGCACTGGTTTTATTTGTATGAACATACTTTTCCTAGTCTCAGGCGACTATCACTCTTCATTTTCGTGATCGTCAACTGATTCTTTTATCCTAGTTAATTGTTTCATATTCTTTTGGATTTATTTGACAAGAATAAGAACTCTCTTAAAATAATACATGATTCGATAACTTTCTTCTATCTTTGTTACAGAAATGTAATATTAAAAACTAGCAGTTGATTCTTTAGACCTTTATATAATACATTTTATTCCATTTTATACTTTAAAAGAACTATATCTTGGCTTTATCAACCATCGGATGACGTTGGCGGAGATAAAGGAAACACAAGGACGGAAGGAACTGATGTTGGCTGATTGGACAGAGACGAAGAAAGGTTGCTCACTTCTAGACGCTTGGAGCTAGACGGGGTTTTGCTTGATTAAAACACCATTCACGTCGAATATTAGGTTGTATCTTTTTTAAAAAAAAGCGTGCTTCAAAAGAAGACAACGCCTAGTAAACCGGCTCCGGCCAGAATGATTAGTGGATGCATCCGCACATAAAAAAGGAGAAAAAGCGAAACGGCAAATAATATTAAATGAAGAAACATCGTCCACGAAAAGCTAAACGAAACTAACCCATTGGCTATCGCAAAGTTAATAGCTGCATAAGCGATCAAGCCTGTGACAGCAGGCCTTAGACCATAAAATAGCGATTTAACAATTGGACGCTGGTTGAACCTTTGAAAAAAAGCTCGCCAGAAGGAGAATAATCGCTAATGAAGGCACAGTCATGGCAATGGCTGAAGTGATGGCTCCAGGTACACCAGCTACCTGATAGCGACAACGGTCGCACTGTTTGTCGCAATTGGTCCAGGCGACATGCCAGCTACCGCAATGACATCGGTAAACTCGCTAGTCGTCAACCAGCCGCGGGTCGTTACCTCTGTTTCAATAATTGGAATTACAGCATAGCCGCCACCAAAGGAAATGGCACCGATAACAAAAAACAAAAAAAATAATTCAACTAACATGAATACGACCTTCTTCTTTTTCTTGATTTTTCCGTTCTAGCTCAACTGCTATGCCAAGCTTTTCTTTGATTTTGATTAGTACGATTCCTAATAGAGCACCACCGAAAATAACAAAAACAGGGTGAATATGAAGGAAAAGCAAGGCAAAAACCATCATAGTCATGATTATAAATGTCGTTTTATCAATAATTGCCGTTTTTACCGACCCGAACCGCCGCATAAATAATCATCGCAGCGATCGCTGGGTAAACTCCGAGGAAAAACGAGTTAACAAAAGGATTACCTCGAAACATAAAAAGCAGCATGCTCAAAAGCATGACAATAAAAAGGCTTGGCATGACTACACCGGCAAGTGAAGCCAGGGCCCCTCGAATTCCAGCAATTCGAAAACCGATAAAAATAGCCGAATTTACGGCAATCGCTCCAGGAGCAGAGCCGGATACTGTCAACATATCCGAAACATTCTCCTGTTTTAACCACTTTTTTTTCGTCACAACTTCTCGCTCAATTAAAGGGATCATCGCATATCCGCCGCCAAACGTCACAGGGCTAATCTTTATAACGTCCAAAATAATTGTAGTAATAGTCGCTTCTTCGTTGCCATCGGCTGCCCTCCTTGGCGAGATAAATCTCTAACACCAGTATAGCACACTTTTATCCAAAATGGGTAAAAGTGTGCTATACTTTGCCTGTCCCTACTTCAATACTATCTGGATATTCCAATCAGGTAGAGAAGGTCCCCACTCTCTTGCCCTCCGAAACGAACTTATTGCGCTCTTCTATTTCTTATACTTGTTGACTGTTCACCCGCTTCTTTTATTTTCCGTAAGAGCCTTTTTCTCAATGTTTTAGCGATGTCCTCATAGCCGTCCCGATCTATTAGATTGACGAGCTCGTATGGATCCTCTTGTACATCGAAAAATACATCTATCTTAAATCGAATAGAATATGATTTCCGTGTTTCTTCCTTATTAAACTTCGGCACTCAATTTTCATGATTTTTTTACCCAGATCAACTTATGCGACTTCACAATATGCCTTCGAGCTATGAGCTTATATTCAAGTTTGCCTTCTTGGTTTTCTTTAACTGCCATCTGTTTGAATTTCTTCCTATATTAAGCTATAAATAAACCACCCAAAAAAAATAGATTTTTGGGGTGCAGTACACTTCCGTAAAGAAGGGGATAGTTTCTCTTAGTTATTGACAAACTTCATAGAAGCTGGCAGTTCATTTTTATAATTGCTCGTTCCTTTCGCACCTGTGCCAGCGAGTCCCATTTGTCCGAACCCTGCGACTGCTCCCGTGTCCCGTCCTTATGAGTCGGCATATTGGACAAACCATTCGTCGAGCCTGCCCTTTAATGATTCTTGCATCACACAATAATTCTCATTATTAATCAGATTACCCCTTTCCTCCGGATCAACAGCTAAATGGTATAGCTCGTGCGGACCATACGGATATCGGTGAATATACTTCCATTCCTTCGTCCGAATCATGCGAACCGGGCCGTATTCATCATAAACAACAACATTTTCTCGTTGCTTAAGGGACTCCCCCTTGAACAAAGAGGCAAAGCTTCTCCCTGGTCCCGTTGTTTTCTCTTTTATTCCTAAATAATCAAGTAATGTTGGCATGAAATCGTAATGACTGAGAAGGTCATCATTGACTTGATTTGCAGGAATATGTCCCGGGTGCGAGACGATCGCTGGAACCTTTACTGACGTATCGAACATGTTTTGCGGAAAGGTGCCGTTACCTTTTCCCCAAATTCCGTGATGGCCCATGTTCATCCCATTGTCACTCGTAAAGAAAACAAGAGTATTTTCGGAGATACCCATCTCCTCCAGCTTGTTTAGCACTTCGCCAATACCTCTATCCATCGCCGTTACTGCCGTATAATAGCCTTGCAATATTTTCTTCCGTGCCTCCCCTTCCCCTCTTGGGGCTGTTGCAATTTGCCATGGGTGAATCGGCTCGACGGGCACTGAATTGAATGGACAATTATTATAGGAGTCGAAAATGTCTGTGGGGTGTTGCTCGCGTCCCCACGGATCATGGGGCGCTGTGTAATGGACACTTAGATAAAACGGCTCTTCTTCTTTTGCATTCTTGTCTATAAATGCAAGAGCGTCTTCTGTAATCAGGTCGGTTAAATAGCGGTTCTCAATGGTCACTTCTCCGTCGCGAACAACATCTGGCTGGTTGTAATTGGTCCCGCCCCTGGCAAGCGTAAACCAATGCGAGAACCCTTTTTGCGGCTGTTGACTGTCTCCTAAATGCCACTTTCCACTCAGTCCACACGTATAGCCGTTTTTTGCCAGAATCTCAGTGTATGTCGTTAAACCTTTTAAATATTGAATCGGCTTCTGTTCCTCTCTAAAATACGGTGCGTCACGAAGCTCAGTAGTCATGCTCTCTTTGTCAACATTGCCTGTTCGAATCCAATCATGGACTCCGTGCTTCGACGGAATTTGTCCGGTTAAAAACGAAGCTCTGGCTGGAGAACATACCGGCGAGGTACAAAAAAAAGTTTTCAAATCGAATGCCTGACGCTGCTAATGCATCAAGATTTGGCGTACGAATTTCGGAATTACCGGCTGCCCCCAAGGCCCATGGACCTTGATCATCACTCATGATGACGATTATGTTCGGCTTTTTTTCTTCGCTTCATTCACCATCACTACTTTCGATAGATTTAGTTGATAGAAACCGCTCACAACTACTTTTATCCATATTGGTAATAAGTGATTCAGATACGATTATAGCACACTTAAAGCCGATATAGGATAACGTTATTACTGTTTCCGCTCAAACAAATCGTAAAACACTTGGATCCCAGCACCAATGGCTGCCGCAGTCTCCCCGACCGAGCCTTTCCTAATATCGAGGCAGTATGGTTCAAGTATCGATACTCTGAATCGAACGGACAACCTCGTTGAAATAAAATTCATTTTGATAAATGAGTTTTCCGTGTAGAATGACAGCATCTGGATGGAGAATGTTCGTCATATTGGCAATACCGATTCCGTAATAATGTGCTGAATTCGCCACAATTTCCTTCACCGTTTGATTGCCGCATTCGAGGGCATGTACGAGCTGTTCGATCGTATGGATAGGCTGTTGGCCAGCCTCCTCGATCATGGCAAAAATAGCATTAAAGGACGTATAGGCAGACAGACAGCCTTTCCTCCCACATGCACAAGTCCGACCGTTTGCCTCTACGATCAGATGACCGTAAGAGCTCGCGTCACCCTCCTGACGATCAAGGAAAACGCCATGATGGATAAAACCGCAGCGAATCCCTTGGCCACTAATGCAATACAATATTTTTTTCGTCAAAAAAAACTGCCGCTGTTCGTATTCAGCCAGTCCGGCTGTGTTCGCTCCATTATTAATAATCACCGGTACCGAAAACTCTTCCTTAAGCATGGGAAGTATCGGGACATCTTGCCAGCCTGGCGCCGGAAACGATTCCGGCTTTCGAATGATCCCTCTTTCCCTGTCAATTGGACCGACCGATCCGACACCAATTCCGAGAAGCTGCTCTTCGCTGAGACGATGGTTCATGATAAATAATTGGATCAAATGTACTATTTTTTTTCATCGTGTTGGCAGGTGTATCCTCTGAGGTGAGGGGGAAGCCTTTCTCTTCTAGTACAGAAAAGCTGGCGTCCAGCAGTAGTACCTTCACATCGACCCTTGCAATTTCAATCCCGACCAAATACCCCGCCTCAGCATTAATATTATAAACAGCCGGAGGCCGCCCGCCGCCAGACTTTCCGAAGCCTGTTCTAATAATCAGCTTATTTTGTTCAAGATAATCAATGATTCGAGTCATCGTCGTTTGCGGAACTTGAAACTGTTCAAGCAGTTCCACTTTTGAAACTGGTCCATTCGAATGATCCAGCGGTAGACCGCTTTTTTGATTTCGTTTCTATTTGAATGATCCGCTAAAAAGCGCTGTAACACTTAACCTCACCCCACCGTTCACCAAAAACCTATGGCTATTATTGGTTTTATTATGACACTTTCCGGCAAAGATTTCATTAGTTTTATGGGTAGACGACTTACCCGAACCGTGCCTACCGTCGATTCGGGTATTTCGACTAGCTAAAATATTGAAGGGTGAAGGGTGCACTCTATTTGGCTAATACGTACACTTGGACATAGATTAGCCTAGCGATCGAGGGCGCTCTGATGGATTTCTAAATATCGGTCTAGCTGAAGTCCGTCAAAGCCTTTAATATAATTGTCCCAATCCCTATCCAAGTCCTGATTTCCTGTAACAAATTGAGCCATGTTTGACTGGATGTAGTCTACAATAGTCGTCTTTAACTGTGCGACCTCACTTGAGTCTTCTGGATCTAAGAAGATCCCTATAGGATAGAACTCCTTTGAGCGGTAAGGCTCATAATTGTTGAGTGTTTCTTGAAATAGCCGCAGCTCAAAGCCTTCATTGCTCAGCGGATCATCAGGGCAACAAACGATTCCCGATACTCTCTCGTTCTCATCGAAGGGCCGATTTGCTCCCAGCCTCTGTTATGGGTTTGCTCGGAAGAATGAGCAATAATCCGCGCATATTTGGCCTGCTCCCCTCTCAAGTCTACCTCACCCTCTTCAGCATGACGCCAGCCCTCTCCTTCAGGCCCCATTTCCTGTAGTAGAATCGCTTCTTCTGTGTATAGAAAGTCAACTAGACGTATCGCGGCGATTTGCTGTTCACGAGTTGCTTTATTCGTTAGAGCAAATTGTCCGTTATCAATTCCTTCTGATACAGTTGCCTGTTGCACTCCTTCAGGGCCTTTTAACGGCGGGACAGTTACGTACTCTTTATGACGCGGTACATCATCTGTTGGCGGCAGCGCACCACTAATCAGTGCGGCTGTGAAAGAGCCCATAATGTTGTCTGGTTCTCGATTGGCCAATTGATTAACGGCATCTATATTTTGCGTAAAGGCTCCCGCGTCAATCAACCCTTCTGAATATAGCTTATTCATAAACCGTAGCCCTTTCCTCCACTCGTCCGTGTTCGCTGCGAGCGATACTTGACCGTCTCGGACAACGAGGTAAGTATCGGAGTCATTATAGATAAAAGGGTTCATTAAATAGCTTTCGAAATTCCCTCCCCAGACTGTTGCCTGTGTCCCTGTTGTCAGCGGGATTTCGTCTGCCTTGCCGTTTCCGTTCGGATCGTCTTCCTTAAACGACTTTAACACTGTGTACAATTCGTCTGTCGTCGTCGGAATATCTAAGCCTAACTGATCAAGCCACGTTTGATTGATCCAATATTTTTGCGGATACGTACAATGGAAGCATTCATTGACCATCGGGATTGCATAAATATTTCCGTCCGGGGCAATCATCGATGGCGACAAATAGTCGATTTCCTCCATCGCCGCTTGGACATTCGGGGCATACTCATCGATTAAGTCATTAAGCGGCAAAAACACTCCCTGCTGACCATACTTAACCTGCTCTTCTTTTGTCAGTGCCCCGTGCAAAATAACTTCGGGATAGTCTCCACTCGCCAGCATCAATTGCTTCCGATCGTTTAGAGCATCGTTTGGAGCGAGGTCCCAATCGATGTGGATGTTCGTTTGCTCCTCCAGCCATTGCGTAAATTTATTCGTCTCCATATTTTCGATTCTCGGCAGCTGTGGTGCAAACATTCGGAGAGTCATTGTCTCATCGACAATCGGTAGCTCTCCAACCGGATTAACGGTTACATCCCCCGTTTCATCTGTCCCCGTGTCGCTTGAGCTACAAGCGACCAACGTCATTGTCAACAGTAGTAGGCCGAGCCTATGCATAACCTTGTTTTTCATCAATTAACCGTCTCCTTTTTTGTTATTTTCATAGAATTTTACTAGCGCACATAATGATTCCCTCTCGTTTTAGCAACAGGCAGCTATTTTATCCTTTTAATGATCCGATCATAACGCCTTTTGTAAAGTGCTTTTGTACAAAAGGGTAAATAATAAGCACCGGCACACTTGCGACTACGATTAACGAATATTTCAGTAACTCCCTTAAGCCTGACTGGGCAAGCGCTTGATCGACATTTGTCATCATTGTAGGGTCAATCGTATTCAAGACAAGAATTTCGCGCAAAATAATTTGTAGGGGAAATAAATTTGGGTCTCTTAAGAAAATCAAAGCTTCGAAATACGTATTCCAATGACCGACAGCGTACATGAGTGTCATAACTGCAATGATCGGCTTGGATAACGGTAGGACAACGTTAGTAATAAACCGAAAATCACTGCAGCCGTCGATTTCCGATGCTTCAAACAAGTCATCAGGAATCGTTGTTTGAAAAAAACGTTCTAGCAATAATCACTTGAAAAACGGCAAGAGCACCAGGTAAAATCATCGCCCACGGTGTATTCAATAATCCTAGTGATTTGACAACGAGGTAATAAGGAATCAGTCCGCCGTCAAATAGCATCGTAAAAACGAGCATGGCCATAATAAGGCCTCGACCATAAAACGTCTTACGTGATAGCGGATAGGCAATCATAATCGTCAGGACGACATTTACTAGCGTTCCGACGACCGTATAGAACAACGAATTTCTGAAGCCAATTAAAATATTCGGGTTCCGGAAAACAGCTCGGTACCTTCAAGGGTAAAATCGACTGGAAACAGCCATACGTTTCCCGAAACGACAGCGCGCGGATCGCTGAAGGAAGAGCTGACAATATTAAGTAACGGTAAAAGAACAATGAGCAGAATAACGATCAAAAACAGATAAACTCCTGCAAGAAATATTCGATCTCCAACCGTTTCTTTAGTTTTGTTTTTGTGATGAGCCATCGCGTTTTCCTCCTTACCACAAGCTGTTGTTCGAGATTCTTTTTGCAAGATAATTGACGAGAACAAGTAAAATCAAATTAATGACTGAATTAAAGAGTCCGACTGCCGCCGAAAAGCTGTAATTCGCCTCAATTAGCCCAACCTTATACACATAAGTGGAAATGACTTCTGAGGTCCCCGTATTAAGCGGATTTTGCATCAAATAGATTTTTTCAAAGCCCACGGCCATCATATTTCCGACATTTAAGATTAAGAGAATGACTGTGACCGGTATGATGCTTGGAAGATCGATATGGATGATTTTCTGAAATCTGGAGGCTCCGTCCATTTTCGCCGCTTCGTAAAGCTCAGGATTGACACTCGCCAATGCGGCAAGATAAATTATTGCTCCGTATCCTGTATGCTGCCACACATCTGAGAAAACGTAGATCGATTTGAACAGACCTGGCTCCCCCATAAAATTAATCGGCTCGATCCCAATTACGCCGAGAAAGCTGTTAACAATTCCGGTATTTGGCGACAACACAACGATTAGAATCGAAACCATAATGACCGTTGAAATAAAATAAGGTGCATAGGTCACCATTTGGACGGAACGCTTAAAAACCCCTTGCCGAACCTCATTCAATGCCAGCGCTAAAATAATCGGTGCCGGAAACCCGATCAATAGCCCATAAAGGCTGATTCCGAGCGTATTTCCAATAATACTCCAAAAATGAGGTAGATTAAAAAACTGAATAAAATGCTTGAACCCGACCCAATCACTGCCCCAGATGCCTTTAATAACGTTATAATCCTTAAAGGCAATCATACTCCCGACCATCGGGACATATTTGAAGATGAGTAAGTATGTCAAAGGGAGTAAGACTAATAAATAAAGCTGCCAATGCTTTTTGATTCGCTTCCTGATCGCTTTTCGGTTAGCACGAATTAGATTGCGCTGTGGAATTTTTTTCGATTACTTCTTTCCCGTTTACCATAACAGACCTCCCTTTCTTCACTCGATGTAAAGGCTTACAATACCCACTTCTCTCTGCGACTGAATTTAGCTTAACTCGGAGCCAACAGCACTGACAACGAGCAAGTTTCTTTTCCTATTCTTTTTTTCGCAACTTTTGCGCAATCGGTGAGGCTATTCCATTTTCGCTAAGGTGCTTTTTTTCACCGGAATTACGCTTCTATTTTGTTCAAAAAGGCCGACACGTCTATAAAAAAAACAGGCCATCCCTACTTTTTATTTGGACTAGATCCACATATAAAAAAATGGAAGTCTAGCTCTTGTAAGACCAGAAACATCATGTATAATGAAGGATAAAAAGAGTTTGTGTAAGCGGATACATTGACTTTTAAAGTTTAAATCCTCGAAGCGGAATCGGGGGGAATTGGTCAGTCAGGTGAGGTCGGAGCCTCGTCTGATTTCTCATGGTCAGCTTACTGAATCGAGTTTAGCTGGAAATAAGGGGGGCTTTCCGATGGAACACAATTGGTTTCGCCGAATGCTGATGGCGTATACACCCGTTTTCTTTGTTGTCATTTTGATTTTATTCCTGATTTTCTTTAAGACATTGAATGACCAGAGCAGACAGGAGGCCCTGAATATTAATGAATCCTTGGCTGGACAAGCCTACCGTTATATCGATCAGAGCTTAAAGGAGATTGATCATCGAATTCTAAGAGAATCGCTAGTCAATGAAAGCCTCCATCATTTTATCAATCAATCGGACCCGTCAGATATTCCTGCTAACCTTGAAGCGCTCAAAGCGTTACAGGAGCTGAAAATTAACTATCCGATCATCGACTCTGCCTATCTTGTCCGCCACAGCGATCAATCGGTCTTAAGTTTGAGCACGACCGAAAAAAATAACTGACTACGGTGACCGTGCATTTATCAATCGTGAGATCGAGCGGCACACTTCCCAATGGACAGATAAACGACTGTTTAGTGAATTTACCAATCGGAAGGATAAAGAGGTCGTTACCATTACGCGTCAAGTTCCATTCTATTCTCAGTCTAAAGGATCTATCGTCGTCAATGTTAGCCTCAAAAGCCTGCAACGAGGGATACAGGAAATGTACGATCCGGAAGTAAGCTTTGTCCGCCTCCTTGATCGCTCAGGAAACGAGCTCTTTCATGGAGAAACAGAGCGCGCGGAAGACCAAGTGCTAACCCGCTTTACGTCAGATTATACTGGATGGACCGTCGAAAGCGGACTTGTCCCAAGCAACTTAAGCAGAATTATGCAATCGCTCAATCTATTATCCCTGTTAACGGCAATCGTCGTTGTCCTTATCGGAATCATCTGGATCATATATATTACTAGGAAAGCGGCAAAACCGCTGGAGCAGCTTGTCGGGAAAATACAATCTTACGCAAAAGAATCTTTGTCTACCCAACCTCCCTCTACAAATCAGAATGAGTTTACGATGATCGACTATACATTGGATCAAATGATCGAGCAATCGAATCGATACGATCAAGAACGAAATGAGATATTGCTGTTACGCAAAAAATACGTATTCGAAAAATTTTTACGCGACACTGGCGTCGTTCCGGATTGGGAAAAAGAAATGGAACCGTTGGATTTGCCGCAACTGTTTTGCCCTTCTGTCGTTTTTATTATGGAAGTCGATCGGTGCGAAAGTACACAGACATCAGAAATAGGGCAGACGTCTCAATTAAAGACGGTCATTGAGCAATTCGCATCGAAAATAGAAGATGACACCGTATCGATTCTCTGGTGCGGCTGGATAAGTGAACGCCGCTTCGTAGGAATCATGCAAACGAGTAATCCAGAGCTGCCAGACGTTCCATCTCCTTTTCAATACTTAAACAACTGTAAAAAGCAAATTGCCGAGCATTCGTCGCAGACTGTAACGGTTGGGTTTAGTCAAAGTGTATCCATTCCCGAAGAGCTGCGCCAAGCTTACCGTGAAGCGGAGAGTGCCTTAGCTTATAAAGCAGCTGTCGGCAGCAATACGGTCATTCAATACGATGACTCAACACAGTCTGAAGCCGATGTGTATCGCCATTTAAAGCTTGTACAAGAGCTTGTTGTCAGCTACCGGATGACGACCAGTGTCTGGCTGGAACAATACAGTCAGCTATTTAATCAGCTACGCAGTACAATGCTTCGCAAGGAAGAGCTAATAAGTCTTATGAATTTTTTTTGTTTACCATTTAGAAAAGGAAAGGCTGATGTTCCCTGAAGAAGCACAGCTCATGTGGACGGAACAGACGCTTCCGAAATTGACGAACGAATTGGAACATTTTGATACTCTCTATCAGCTTGAAAAGAACATGCTGCAACCATTAGCGGAGCTTTCACAAAAAAATTAGAGCGTTGCGGCAAACGAAAAGCTATCATCAGGTTTTGTCTGAGATCAAAACGTATATCGAAAATCATTACGATAACGCCAGCCTTTCACTTGACCATTTAAGCGAGGTTTTTGACATAAAGAGCAAATACATTAGTAAGCTGTTTAAAGAGGAGTACGGTGTAAATTTTGTTGATTTTCTTAAAAGACTCAGGCTGAAGAAAGCGGACGAGCTATTAAGGACTACGGATGCGACAATCACTGACATTAGCGAGCAGGTAGGTTATATTAGTGCAAACTCCTTTACTCGCGTTTTTCGAAAGGCGTACGGGATATCACCGGGTGAATACAGAAAGGTCGACGCTAAGCTTACTGAAAAAAAGTTTCCCTGCCGTCCTTTAAACTCCTTGCAACGAACTTCGGATGAAGAAGTCATAAGTACGCAATTGCCTACGTTGCTGTAATAATCGAGCGCATGCAGCTCTACTAAGTTCACCACAACAAAATGTGCAGCTTTACTTGCAGCTTGGAAGGTAGATAGGAAGGAAAATGGAATAGGATACGAAAGTTGCTTGTTGTTTGTATTATTCATCAAAGATATGCTCAGTTTAGCCACACATGAATACAGTTACGATTATGTCCGGGGAAAGCCTTACACGGATGCTTGTTAAAACGATGAGGAGGGATTATGAATTGAAAAGAAAAGCACCTGACGTAGCGACTGAAATGGAAGAGCTGCCTACTGAGAATCGTAAAAATGACGAAGCCCGCCTTTCTTGGTTTCGCGAAGCAAAATTCGGAATGATGATTCATTGGGGCTTGTATGCCGAGCTTGCCGGAGAATGGGAAGGAGAAGAGATTCCTTTCCTCGGTGAGTGGATTATGCAATTTGCTAATATCTCGATTGAGCAGTATGAGAAAATTGCGGAACGGTTTAACCCTGTCGAGTTTAATGCTGACGCTTGGGTAAGGCTAGCTCGAGATGCCGGTATGCGCTATATCACAATTACATCTAAGCATCACGAAGGCTTCGCCATGTATCATTCCGAAGCTTCCAATTACAATATTGTCGATGCCACGCCGTTCAAACGCGATCCATTACGAGAATTGGCAGACGCCTGTCATCAACATGACATTAAGCTTTGCTTCTATTACTCTCATGGCATCGATTTTCATCATCCCCACGCATTTCGGAACGACAAATTTCATCCTGAACGAGGCGAAAGAAACTATTCCGTATATATGAAAGAAAAGGGCTTGCCGCAGCTGCGGGAGCTATTAACCAAATACGGAGACATTGCGATGATATGGTTTGACATGCCGGAGCAAATTAGCCTTGAACATGCCCAGCAATATAAAAACCTCGTACTCGAGCTACAGCCTGAATGTATCATTGGCGGGAGACTAGGGCATGGACTAGAGGATTTCCTTTCGATGGGTGATAATGAAATCCCTGAAAAAGTACATAGCTTCCCGTGGGAAACTGTTGCTACGATCAATAATACATGGGGCTACAAGAAAAACGATCACGATTGGAAATCAACAGCTGGACTCATTCGTCTACTCATTAGCGTAGTCAGTAAAGGTGGAAACTACACGCTCAATGTCGGCCCAACCTCGACAGGAATCATCTCCCTGCTCCAAGTAGAGAACGACTACGGGGGTTAGGAGAATGGCTAGCTGTGAACGAAGAAGCCATTTATGGAGCGGGGCCTGACCCTTTTAACGGAAAGTGTCCATGGGGCGCAGTTACTGTAAAAGGAAAACGCATGTACCTCCACCTTTTCGAGTGGCCTTCAGGTGATCTTGTGATGTACGGATTACAAAACAGAGTAAAAAAAATGCGTACATGCTAAGTAGCGGAGCCGAGGTTAAGGCAGAGCAAAGGTACGAGAAAGAGCTAGGGCACCATTCCCTCCATTTACAGTTACCTTTGAAGCTATCAGATGCTCCCGTCCCGGTCGTTGTTCTGCAATTGGATCAACCTCCGCAAGTCGATCAACGCTTGCTGCAGTTTCCAGAGGGTGACATTGTCCTTCAGCCTTCTTACGCCAACGTCTATCGTGCCGAACAAGGTTCAATGCTTGAGTTAGATAATCGGGGTGTCGTCAAGAACTGGTTTTGCGAAGAGGATTGGCTAGAATGGGAGTTTACTGTCGTTCAGCCCGGACTGTTCGACATCGTCATGGCGACCATGACACAGAAATACAATGCTCACTGGAACGGCGAATGGGAAGGCGGGCATGAATTTGAGTTGACGGTGCACAGTCCGGAGCAGGGAGATAAGAGGATTCAGCTTTCATTTAAGGTCAATGAGGATCAGCGAGTTGAGCCACGGGATTTGTATTATTACGAGAATGTTTATTCGAATTGTGGACGGTTGCTATTCGAACAGCCTGGGAAGTATAAGCTATCGTTGCGCCCAAAAGCGATTGTTAAGGATATGAAGCTTGGTCCAAAACTGTGCTATCTTCGGCTTGAGCAAATAAATGAGTAAGGGAGCTGTTGCATCATGATATTAAACAATACTAAGCCTATGATTGAGCGTTTGCTGCCTGCCCCACTTAACGGAGGCTTTCAAATGGAGAATTATTGGGTATGGTGTGGTTCCGTCGTCAAAGGGGAGGATGGACGCTTCCATATGTTTGCCTCGCGATGGCCAAAGCACTTGCCGATGCACCCGGGCTGGCTCGTTGCTTCAGAAGTCGTTCGCGCTGTTTCTGATATACCCGAAGGTCCATACGAGTTTCAGGAGGTTGTACTGCCTGCGAGAGGAGCCGAGTATTGGGACGGAAGAAGCACGCACAATCCGTCCATTATGAAGCACGGTGATACGTATTTGCTTTATTACACAGGGATGACATACCCTTTTGACGATGTTTTACCCGACGAGCCATTTGACTTGCAGGATCCTCGAACGATCGTCGCACGGTCGAACAAAAGGATTGGAATCGCGACGGCCAAAAGTGTACTTGGCCCATGGGAGCGCAAAGATCAACCGATCCTGCACACCCGTCCTGGCAAATTTGATAGCTTTCTTACTTCTAATCCTGCTCCTTGCGTCCATGACAATGGGTCCGTTCTCCTTATATACAAGGCACGGCGTTACGAGGCTACCGGCATGGCAAGATGATGATAGGAGTAGCAAAAGCGAATCATTATCAAGATAAGTATGTCACACTAACCGAGCAACCGATTTTCCCTCCCGAGCGCATTCACCTCGAAGATCCGTTTATTTGGCAAACCGACCAAGGATACGAATTGATTGCCAAAGATATGGATGGCCGTACTGGCGGCGAGTTTCACGGGGGAATACATGCGTATTCGAAGGACGGATTGGCGTGGGAACTGTCTTCCAATCCAAAGGCATATTCTCGCAGTATACTGTGGGATGACGGAAACACTCGGGTCATGGGAAGTCTTGAGCGGCCTTTCTTATTATTTCAAGACGGACAACCGACCCACCTGTTTGCTGCAACAGCAGATGGGCCGGGAGGGTTTAGACATGCAACAAAAACGTGGAACATGGTGATTCCACTCAAAACGGAATGATTGTTAGTACTAGTAAAATTTCCGCTTCAGTTCACGGACTGCCCCTAAATGGTAGACACCACTAATGATAGGGGCAGTTTTACTTTGGCTAAAATTAAAGGAGCAATGAACGACAGCCTCGGAAAGCAAGGATTCTATCAGTCGTTAGCCGAAGAGGTGAGAGCGGGCTGGCATCCAGTCTAGTTAGAGGGTGGATAAAGCTCTACCGGTTGACCATCATTCCCCGCACTTCATCAATCATTTTCTAGCAGCTCGATCATTACTTTTAACTCTTTGACGGAATCCAAGTAAGCATAACGCCCGCCAGTGTATTCTCCCTTTTGGATAAGCGGGATTTGGCTTTTCTCCAAAACGGCGACTTTCTCTTTCATCCCTTCGACAACAAAAGCGATATGGTGGACGCCTTCTCCATGCTCATCAAGGAATTCCCTCCACGTGCTCGGGTGCTCATCAGGCTCAATTAATTCAAGCTGAAGAGAACCCATGTTAAAAAAAAGCCAGCTTTGCTCTTGCTTCCGATCGTTCTCCGTTATACTTCGTTTGTGCCTGCTCGTACGCGTCTGTCAGTTCTGCTTCAGGCTTTCCGATTCCAAAAAGTTGGCATAGGCTTGCGACGTTTTCTCGATATCTTTAACAATGATACCAATTTGCGTAATGACGTTTGTTCCAAGTAAACTCGACATTTTTTTTCGCTCCTTAGTTTTAGAAATTTTTTTTCGAAAACTGCGTGCTCTTGGAATCAGTTTACCATGGTTTGGATGTAGCGTAATCATCTCGCGCTTCTAAACAGCACAGAATTGTTCGCTATTTTAAAGTGCAATTGTAAAGATTTGAACGGCAGGTGGTCGACTCCTGCGGGAGGAAAGGCCCGGTAAGACGAGGAGGGCTTGCCCGACGAAGGCTTACCAGCCGTCCGCGGAAAGCGACCACCTAGAGTGGAAATCAATGATCAAATGATCGTGTTCGGATTTTACACTCAATTATTGAATGATGAAATTGATTCGCTTATTTAATTATTTCGAATGATTAAATAAATAATAAAGCCAGCAACCGGAAAAAAACAAAGTCCCGAATAAAACGATTAAGCCATATTCTTTTGAGTTACCTTTTGCGAGTGAATCTTTATAGCACCAAATGCTTGTAATTATATTGAGAAGCAGCAATCCCAATCCGAATAAAAGCGGGATTAAAAGCAATAGTCCTAATGCATCCATTTCGCTTCACCCTTTCGCTTGCATATATAACCAGTCTTCTATTTTACGATTGGCAAGCTGAAATGTTTCAGCGCCTTCTTTTCAATAGCTACTAGTCATCGGTTCCATTCTAGCAAACTTCTCGCTCCATTTGCTGATGGGAAAAGGCGATGAGGCTAACAAAAGGTGCGCGACTCTTGCAAAGACCCGGGATTATGGAACAAAGGCGCATGGCGGGACAACTGGACGGTGTCTGCGTAGATAAAGGAAACAAAGGGGCGTCAGAACTAATGTTGACTGATCGGACAGAGACAAAGGACGCGCTGAGCGCTGCTACGAGGACATCCTTGAACGAAAATTATTCACGCCAATTTTTCCTTCTTTATATGCGAAAAAGGGAGCGGTTGCCCCCTTTCAACAGTGTCAACGTCTTATCTTCACCCAATCTCTTGCAAATGCTCGTCAAGGCAATCCCACGTCGAGGTCAGCCCTTCGACGACACCCATGTCCAGTACCGACTGTAGTTCTTCGACCGATGAGAATTGAGTGCGACTGGTGAGCTTCGTCTTGCCTTCGTGCTCAGTAAATGTTATCGTAACGAGCTGCTCTGGCATACCGTCCGCCTGATTACCTGCTTCATCTGAGAAAACATCCGTGTAGATGATTCGCTCTGGCTCGGCAATTTCATGGAAAATGGCTTTCCCCCAAGATTCATAACCGTACATCTCCTGATTCTCATCTGTACATTTCGTGCAAAAATGCCAAACACCGCCCGGCTTGAAATTAAATTCTCGAATTTCTGTTTGCCACCCTTTTGGCCCCCACCATTTCTCCAGATGCTTTGCTTCCGAAAACACCTTGAATACGAGCTCCCTTGGTGCATCGAAAATGCGCTCAAAAATGAGATCCCGTCCCTCTACTTTACTTGTAACCGAGTTTGTGCCATTTTTATCTTCCATGTTCATCCTCCATCCTGACATATTATTCGCATAAAATTAAACCCCGACTCTTTGTGACGGGTTATGCTGCCGATCAATATTTCTTCGGTGAATCGCACACTTCCTTTCCTTGCAGCTCCTGCAAATAATCATCCAAGCGATCGAATCTTTCATCCCAGGCGTGTCGATAGGAATTAAGCCAAGCATCTAGCTCTTTAAACGGCTGCGGACGCAGCTTGTAGATACGCCGGTTAGCAATCGGATGTACCTCGACGAGCCCGACATCATTAAGCACACGAAGGTGCTTGGAAACTTGCGACTGCCTGAGCCGAAGCTCAACGACAATTTCCCCTACTGAGCAAGGTCTATCACGCAACAGTTCAACAATCTGTAAACGATTAGGCTCGGCAAGCGCAACAAAGATTTTATTCATGTGTTTATCATACTTTGACAGGAATATTCGATAGACATCATCTGTTACTCGTATAGGCCAAAAAGTAAGTATGACCACGCCCTGACCATTACACATCTGATTGAGCAGGGCCTGATCAATTTGGATGTCAAACTCTCGATTTAGCTGTAATCCCTTTTAAATGGTTATCATTCACTGCCTAAAACCTTAGCCGGACAATTGTTTATTCCCCTGAACTTTTATCGTTACGAATGACGAATCCCTCACCAATCGCTTTATTGGTTGTGCTTAGCAATGATGACCCGTACTAGTAAACAGCCGTTGTCCAAGCATGAAAAAAGAATGGGATACCCTCTGTCCCATTCTCTTCTCAGAAATGCGTATGATTCGATTGGCGGCGCAACAGTGCAAATAATGCCTGTTACTCCTCGTCTTGACTCCCGACGAGATCTTCCTCTCGAATTTTTCGTCCATAAATCTCCTCGAAGGTTTGCTCTGAGACATCATTGGCCAAGCCGTCAAAGACAACCTCTCCCGCTCTCATTCCGATAATACGATCAGCGTATTCCATCGCCATATCGATGAAATGAAGGTTAACAATCGTCGTAATCTTATCTTCTTTGTTGACTTTCCGCAAATACGTCATCACTTGATGTGACGTTGGCGGGTCAAGACTAGCTACAGGCTCATCGGCCAAAATGAATTTCGGCTGCTGTGTGAGTACACGGGCAATCGCGACACGCTGCTGCTGTCCTCCACTTAATTGATCGGCCCGCTGATAGACCTTATCGGCAATATTGACGCGTTCTAGCTTCGATGAGCCAAAGAAACGTCTTCTTTCGGGTAAAGGTTCAGCAGGCTGCGAATCGTTCCCGTATGCCCAAGCCTGCCGGAAATTACATTCTTCATCACGGTCGCACGCTTCACGAGATTATAATTTTGAAAGATCATGCCAACATTAGTCCGCAGCTTGCGCAGATTCTTCGCACCGTATTTAAGAATATCTTCCCCATCAATAAGCAGTTCTCCGCTTGTCGGTGTAACGAGTCGATTCATACTACGAATCAAGGTCGACTTTCCTGCACCTGACAAGCCGACAATCACGACAAATTCCCCTTCATTTATCGTCAAGTTAATATTTTTCAATCCTTGGGTCCCGTTCGGGTATACGAGTGATACATCCTTCAATTCAATCATGCTGCTTCCCTCATTTCCTAGCTGAAGTCATTCGGTCCTTCTTTCCACTGCCTTTAACACAGCTAAAGAGGAGAGGGAAATGGGACTTCTCTCTCCTATGTCACGCTCC
Source organism: Bacillus sp. JCM 19058 (assembly GCA_001310555.1). The sequence continues at coordinate 8,738 of BAXO01000069.1, read as the reverse complement.
AAAACTACCTTTTCGCTGAGAAAAAAATCAGTCTAAATGTATTTACAGAGAAAGGTCCACGGGCGGATGAACGCAATAGGATAAGAACCAATTTCTGACGTAAATATCTTTAGCATTAGCTATATTTTCACTGGTTAAACATACTCTTTCATTATACCGAAAAATCATTGAAAATCTATACCATTAACGAATCTTTTACAAAATCTATCGTTTCTTCTCATTGACAAACGAAAATGATTCCCGCTACGATAATATGCTATGATAGTAATGAATACTAATAAAAGGTTAGGACGTGGAAGGCCGTAATGATTGAATCAGCTAAACTAATCATTTTCGATCTCGATGGTACTCTATATGAGGGAACAGAACACTTTGACTACTACGCGGAGCTGCTTAAACAGCAATTACCGACGAGCAAGCATAGGGCTTTCGAGCATGATTATGAACAAATGAAGCAAGGGAACCATATCATCGCAGTCGGGACTGCCTATGATGTTAATCGTGATTATGCGCTAAAGCTTGATCCAATGACCTTAATGGTTTCAGATGCCTATACGTGGAACGGTGTCAAGCTTTCTGAGGATGAGATCCAAGAGTATTATCCCGAGCCTCTCGCCTTTAATTTTTCTACAATGATTGCTATTGGCGATGGCTGGTGGCTTCCGTTCGCTGCCGCAAAGCATTACGGGGTTGACGACTGTTACCCAAGCTATTTAAAGACAAAGGAATATATGTCGTCAAAGCAGTTCTCACTTCCTCGTATGAATGGCTTGCGCTCTTTTTTTAATAAAATTGAAAAAAACAACACCGTTTGTACTCGTAACGAATAGTGACCGCGCAGATGTGCAACGTCTCTTAAAAGAGCTAGCTCTTGCCGATCTCTTTGAGCATATTGTCAGCTCTGCCAAAAAGCCAGCACGGACCTCACAACTATTTGAAGCATTGCTCGCGCATTATGAATTAAAGCAACAGATGTCGTGTCAATTGGAGATAATTTCATTAATGATGTAGCTCCTGCTCTTCTCCTCGGTATGAAAGGCATTTATATTGATCCTAACAGACCTGAAATCGATCACTCCGAAGTTAAGGTCGTTTCTTCCTTGACAGAAATATTTTGATAGTAGGGCCCTCCACAATTCAGTGGGCCCTTTTTTATTTTCTACGGCTCTGGATCAGATGATGGCCCAAACACGATAAGCTTAACCGATGCTGACTCTTCATAAGCGAATGTGGGACATCGACAGGAATCGTTGCACCATTGTTAAACAAAATCAATGTCCCCTTCTGTTTGCCATTTTTGTAGCGCGGTCTAAGCCGCTCTACGTGATTCGCCATAATCCAAGAGCACTCCACGTGTTCTGATGAATGGGTTGGCATCGCCACAATCCCACATACTTCGCTTAATAAGATCGGAAGCTTATACTTTTTGTTCGTAACATATTCCGAATACTCGCGTCTTCCACTTAAGCTTGAACCGTTAATTAGACACGAATATTTAATAATTTGCAAAATGGATTGCCTAACTAAATACGCACAGCCGTCCTCAAAAGCAAGCGTCTGATACTCCGGATCGTAATTTGGTTGAAGCGCCAATGTATAGGAGGTTATCTCATAGGAGTCAATTTTGGTTCTATCCATCCAGTTCGTCTGGTACTAAAAATAGTATTACAAATGGTATGGCTAAATTAATAACATTCCCGCATTAATAGTGTTCCGTCAGCTTCATGTCATAGCGGGCTGCTCCAAGTTTCGTATATTGTATGATTTAACTGATCTTTAGTCCAGACTCCACCACCCTTTCGTATGTAATATGAATTATTCTTTCCCTTACAATAATGACGAGGAAACCAAAAGCATTTTCAAAATCGAGGGGTTTCGCTTGTTTCAGCCTCGATTCAAAGCTGAAAAAGCAAAATTCTCTGGTGAAAACAGCTTATTCCTAGTTGAACAAGGTGAGGTTATAGCTTTTTCGGGAGCTGCCGTTTCAGCCGAAATCCATTATGCTAGCCTTACCGCGGAATACTAGGAAAGCGCGCTTCCCTTAAGGAAGTCAAAATGACGTTTGATAAACAGCCGTTTGAGGAAATTCTGTACCAGTATGAGCCATTGATTAAAGCACAAATGAAAAAGCTAAACTTATACCGCCAGCACGATGACTATTATCAAATCGGTGCTATCGCCCTTTGGGAAGCATACAAAAATTTCGACGCGGACAAAGGTTCCTTCTCGGCCTATGCCTTGCATACTGTTCGTGGTCACATGTTGATGATGCTTCGCAAAGAACAACAATTTGCCGAACGGCACCTACTCTATGATTCGCTTGAACGTGATCTTCCTCCTTTCCGAGAATTGATATATGAGAGGAATGATATTGTGGAGCTGCTCACCCCCTACCTTCACTATCTTTCACCGCGGGAGAAGCTTTGGCTTTATGAAGCCATTATTGCCGGCAAAAAGCTTGGTGAGCTTGCTTCAGAACAAGGCGTTTCCACTAACACCGCAGCTACTTGGCGAAAGAAAGCGCTTCAAAAAATTCGTGAAATAGAGAAAAGTTCTCATTGGTTAACGCCATAAGCGGAACATTTTACAGTATTCGAGCTAATAGTACCGCGCATAAATACTCATAATTATTCTAATCATATCCTGTTTCGCTAGCATTTTGCAATATTAGCGAGCAAATTTTACAAAAATAAGACGAGGCTCGTGTTGAAGTCTCGTCTTATTTCGAAAATGAAGTTAACCCTTTTTACGATTAGGATTTTCAATCGGCGTTTCGGGAGCATTCCCCCATTCCTCCCACGATGCTTCGTAAACGCGTAATTGATGAAAGCCCATTAACCGTAATGTAAAGTACATGTGGGCCGCGCGATTAGCTCGCTGACAATAGATGATAACCTCTTTTTCTGGAGTTATTCCTGCTTGTTCGAGCAGTGCTTTAATTTCTTCCTCGGGGCGAAAAAATGAAATTCCTTCTTCGCTAAGCACTTGACTCCATTCGAGGTTAACCGCCGTCGGAATATGCCCCCCTCGCTTCGTTCGAACATCCTTTCCACTGTACTCATCGGGAGAACGCACATCGAGAATGAGGCGCTCATCCATATCAATGGAATGGTTGACATATTGCTTGTTCACTGCTATTGCCGAACGCTGTGCGACAAAATTCCCCTCTTCAGGCTCAGTGACTAACGTCGAAATTTGTTTTTGGGCTGCCCTCCATGCGGCATATCCGCCGTTTAACAAGTGAACATCATGGTGCCCGTAATTTTCCAGTGCATAAAATAAGCGGGCGGCATCAAGGTTTATTTCATCATCATATACGACGATTTTCTGCATATTGTCGACACCGGTCTCCCTCATGACCTGTTCAAATTGCATTTGATCAATCAAATACCCCGGAACGGAATGAAGTTTATCCACCAGCTTTTTCTTATTAAGGTGCACGGCTCCAGGAATGTGCCCAACTTGATAATCGTCATGATCACGAATATCAATGATATGAATATCCGGTTTACCTGCTTGCTCTTCTACCCAGTCAACATCCACTAACAACTCAGCATGATGATAGGCCAACACTTGCTCATCACTCCTCGCACCAATGACTAGCAGCAGTCCGAGCAGGACGCCTCCCCATTTCACTAACGCACTCATCACAAGCTATTTTTCCTCCCTCGGTAAGATTTCCTTTTAGTTATGATGCGCGTTGATGAAAGATACCATGCAGTTAATTTAAAGTAGCTTTGGTGAAGGGGAGACGTACCTGGACAGTTGCACCCGCGCCTTCCTTTATCGGCGATTCCTTCTTTGTTGGCGCTGGTTTTGTTCACGTTTTAATATTTGGGCATATCTTTTCCCTTTCTCTCTTTCGACAGCTTCGATATGTCCCAGCTTTTTTAAAGCCATTCTGGCATACTCAACTTGCATTTTAGAGTAATTTTTTAACCTATCTGGTTGAAGTGTTCCAGCCATGATCGCTTTACTCACTGCACAGCCTGGTTCCGTTTCATGCATACAATCATTAAATTGACATTGGCTGGCTAACTCCTCGATATCGTCATAGGTGCTTTTCAATCCTTCATCAGCTTCCCAAATTTGCAATTCTCGCATACCCGGCGTATCAATAACAAGCGCTCCATTAGGGAGTAAAAGTAATTCACGATGAGTTGTCGTATGCCTGCCCCGGTCGTCCTCCTCTCGAATCTCACGGACACGCTGGGCCTCCTCGCCTATTAAACAGTTAATTAAGGTTGATTTCCCTACCCCAGAGGAGCCTAAGAGCGCAATTGTGTGCCCCTTTTGTAAATACGTCTCCAATGAGTCCAATCCTTGATGCCTGACTGAGCTAACGACATGGACAGGAACTCCTTGCGAAATCCATTCAACTTCAGCTACCCGCTCAGCAACATCATCACATAAATCTGCTTTAGTCAAAATGATTACCGGGTTTGACCCGCTTTCCCAAGCCATCACCAGAAAACGCTCCAGACGCCGTAAATTAAAATCCTTGTTAAGCGAGCTGAGAATAAAGACGCTATCGACATTCGCAGCAACGATTTGCTCATGCGCACCGGCACCTGCTACCTTTCGCGAAACTTACTTTTTCGCGGAAGGATTCCATGAATAATGGCTTTTTTTCTCCTCCGTATATTCTCGTACGATGACCCAATCACCAACGACGGGGAATTCATCTCGTCTCCCTAACCGGCCTTCAGCTTACCTCGAATTCTCCCAGATACCGTCGCCTTTAACTCACCATTTTCCGTGACGACTGTATAAATATGAGTATGTTCACTCGTTACTCTCCCGGCTGAATACCCTTTCTCTGCCAGCGGGGTGAAATGATTTTCTAAATCTGAATTCCATCCTATTTTCGCTAAATTCACTCTATTCCTCCTCTTATTTGACAATGATTGAATGGCTTCTCTACGTTTAGTCGGATTACGAATGTTTTCATAATCATCCCTCCTCTAATTGGTATACCGTGAGTCTAATTCATATAAATGAAGCGGTGTTCGGTTCCATCGGGCGAGCTCAAATCCTCACCGAAACCTTCGATGTTTTCGCTTGTTGAAGTGCGTGAATCTATAAGCCTTATGGCTGATGAATGTTATCGTTCTTTTTTTTGCAATCTTTCACCTGTAAACGATGATCGGTATTTTCGCTCGGCGTTCGCGGTCGTTATCGCCCCGCCCATCCACCGTATTCTCACCCAATGCAAATCATAAGGCTGTTGGCTCACAAATAACAAAAACGTCAACTGCAATGACAGCCCTTACATTTCATCTGACGGACATCCTAATATCACTTTCTCCGACCTTTATTTTAGCCGTTCGCACTGTGGCTTATTAAATATCATTCATCCGTCCTTGTTAGCAAAAAAAGCATGTAAGTGAACTTACTTTATTATATCTTGGATCGTTGCAAAAAGTAACTCATCGGTTCGTACTGTAGGAAGTATATATAGGTGAAGAGCGTGGCACCTGCCATTACTCAAGCTTGAAATTCATTGTTGCCAGAATTACTGCTAACGGTAAAGTGAGTAAAACAACAGCAGCGGCTAAACCAATCAATATCCAAATCAAACCGACCTGGACAATTAGTAAAATTAGAAATCCGAGCACACTTCCTCCTAATAACGCCAAGCCAGACCACACTGCCACTTCCTTGCCAAAATGCTTGCGGACCATCCTCTGTGTCCATCCGATCGTAACGTACATGGAAAACTCCTGCCGCCTCACATGAATGAGCGCTTGCACGGCTTCACCGACGGAAATTAATGCGAGTATGGAAAGGCACCTCCCCATACTCGTATTGCTCGAGCTTATTTATTTTATTCATAGCGTAAGGCTTCGACGGGCTGTAGCTTCGAGGCTTTAATTGACGGAAGGAGCCCGAAGACGATTCCGACTGCCATCGAAAAGATGAGAGAGCCGAGAACAGCTGGTATTGAGATGAACAGCGGCATGCCTGACAGAGTCGAGATGATTTTGGCGACTCCAACCCCTAGCAAAATGCCGAATATCCCTCCAAGCTTGTCAGCACAACAGCCTCAGTAAGAAATTGAGTCAATACGACATGACGCTTAGCTCCGAGAGCCTTCTTAATCCCGATTTCACGCGTTCGTTCGGTTACAGACACAAGCATAATATTCATGACCCCGATTCCGCCGACTAGTAAAGAAATGCTGGCAATTCCACCGAGAATGAAGCGAATACCCGATTGTATTCCTCGAGCTCTTCCGCCATTCTTTCGAAATCTGCGACTTCATATTGTGCGGTTTCAAACGGAGGCAAATCTGCATTTAAGACAGAAGCAGCCATTAATCCGACCTCCTGAATTGTATTCGAGGAATCGGCCTGAACGGCGACTTGCATCGGGGCATCAAAGCCGTTGAGCAACGGCCATACATTTTTCGTCACATACATTTTAGGCTGTGACCAGTACCCCCAAAATGCTTCTCCGTCTTCCGGAGATTCTGAAAATACCCCGATGACCCGAAAAGGATGGCCCGATACATCAATAATTTTGTGAAGGACATCCCCATCCGGGAACAATTCGTTTTGCAGCTCTTCATTAATTAGCACAACCTGACTGTATGTTTCATAATCGTCCGTAGAAAATGAGCGGCCAGAAAGCATCGTAGTTGGAAACAATTCAAGGTACCGATGATCGACTCCATACATTTCCGGGTAGCTCGAGTTCATGAGATGGTATACCTCACCGCTCCAAGACTGGTGGTACACTGACATGCCATTGACATGCGGTTCGGAAAGGATCGCTTCGATCGCCTCTTCCTTGATCGGCGGGGCGCTTTGATAGGAGGTATTATCAAACCAGTAGCCTTCCTCCCCATGCCTTTCCGGCTCCTGATAGACGACACTAATCGTATTATTCCCCATGCCGATGAGGCTGCTTTTCATGGCTTCACTCTGGCCCTCAATGATCGCAAATATCGCGATAATTGCTGCAATTCCAATAATCACTCCGAGCATCGTCAAAATTGAGCGAAGCTTATGAGCCCAAATCGATTGGAAGGAGATGCGAATATTTTCAAGCATGTATTTCTTCTCCCTTCTCATCGGAAACAAGCTCGCCATCCAAGATAAAGATCTTCCGATCGGCTTTTTCGGCGACGTCCTTATCGTGAGTAATCATAATGACTGTGACGCCTCGTCGTTCAGCTCTTGAAAAAGGGTCAAAATCTGCTCTCCCGTTTTGGAGTCCAGTGCACCTGTCGGCTCATCGGCAAGAATAAACTTTGGTTCGTTGACTAATGCTCTCGCAATTGCCACCCTTTGCTTTTGCCCCCCCGATAAGCGAGGTGGACGAAAAGAGACACGATCCTCTAATCCAACTTTCGCTAAAGCTTCCAAGGCGCGCTGCTTTCTTTCTTTTTTATTAATTTTATTATACGTTAAGGGTAGCTCAACATTTTGTTGGGCTGTCAGTCTCGGCAGCAAGTGAAAGGTTTGGAAAACAAAACCGATCGAGCGGTTGCGTATTTCCGCTAGCATGCCTTCGCGTCCGGATAGCATATTCATTGAGTCAAGCTCATAGCTGCCTGATGTCGGGCGATCAAGACAGCCGAGAATATTCATCAATGTTGATTTTCCTGAGCCGGACGGACCCATAATAGCGACAAACTCTCCTTCTTCAATCGTTAGGTTAATGTCCTTTAAAATTGGTATTTCGTCCTTTCCTAGCTTGTATGATTTAAAAATATTGTTCAAACGAATCATCGTCAAGGACCTCAACCTTCTTTCCTTCTTCTAGTGAAGGGTGTGGATCGACAATGTAGTCTTCAGGGGATAAACCGCTAACGATTTCGAGCAAAAATTCATCGTCTGTCTCCGCAATTTCGACTACCTGCTTGTACAGTGTTTCCGCTTCAACATCCACAGCCCATACATAAGGCTCCTCTTCCTCAATTACGACCGTATGCTCTGGAAGCATGATCGTCTCACTCGTCTGTTCTTCTCCTGAAGGCATTAATTCAAGATTGACGTGGAAGCCGACTTCTAAGCCTTCATGCTCTTCCAGCAATACAGTAAACGGATATTTCGATGTTTGTGGATTCCCTTCATCAAAGTGGTTATACTCATCTTCCTCTTCACCGGCTCCGACCGGAAGTTTACCGATTTCGATAATCTTTCCGACCCATTCACCCTCATTTCCTCTCTTCGTTGTAATTCTCATCTCATCATCGACTGCGATTGAATCTAGCAAAAGCTCATTCACTTCGCTCTTGATTAAGTAGGACCATCTGAAACGATCGCCATAAGCGGTCCGCCTCCGCCCTGTTCTCCTGGAGGTGCCCCTTCCACCAAATCCTGATTAATCGACAGTACGATTCCTGAGCTCTCACTTACCACAATGGGAGACGATTCCTCCTCATCAAATGCTTCGAGTTCCTTTTTGATTTGACCGGCTTGAAGATTGCTCATTCGCAAATCAAAATTCAACTGATCAAGCTCGTCCTGTAATGTTTCCTTATCTTCAACAGGTTCAAACTCGTCCTCTTCCGCAGGAGGCGTGTTATTTGTACCTATTTCTTTTATTTTTTTCTCAAGCCTTTCCTTTTGCTTTTGCTGCTTATTAATTTCCATATAAGCCATTTCCAGTTCAATTTGCTTCTGGTCTTTTTCTATCGATAAATCCTGCTCAGGTTCATATTCAAACAGCTCGACTCCCTCTTCTACCTTTCCCCTTCGCTGACAAACACTTCCTTAATAGAGCCCTTT